>JBMFXL010000055.1:0-8117 GCA_049964275.1 Acidimicrobiales bacterium
TTCACATGGAGAATTGCTGGCGCGATCGTCTGATCAGCCTCCAAGTCGAAACGAGCCAAGAAGCGTGCCGCACGCAACATTCGGAGCGGGTCCTCTGAAAATGACACCTCGGGAGGAAGTGGTGTCATGAGTCGTCTGCTCGCGAGATCTCGAAGTCCTCCATGAGGATCGATCAGCTCGCCGGCAGGTTGGGTAAGGCGAACCGCCATCGCGTTGATCGTGAAGTCCCGCCGAGATAGATCTTCGATGATCGAATCCGAAAAGCTGACGATGGGCTTCCTCGAGTCTTCGACGTATGACTCGCTTCGGTGGGTCGTTACTTCGAAGGTGTCCTCACCAATCCTGAACGCGATCGTCCCGAAGCGCTTCCCGACCGCCCACACGGCACTCGCGAGAGGTCGAATGATGGATTCGATCTCCTCGGGAGGCGCATCGGTCGTAAAGTCCAAGTCAGCCGGGTAGGTCGAAACATCCCCATTCACAAGCAGGTCCCTGACGGCCCCACCTACGAGATATAGATGGCGATTATGTGTCGAGAAAGCGGACGTAAGACTCTCGGACTTCGCGAGAATCTTCGCAAGGCGGGCGGATTGCATCCGTTAGAGGCTATTCGACCGCATCGATCGCCTCACGGAAAATCGGTTCGATCACCTAACGAACGTTTGCGTTGCTCTGCCAGGAGGTCGATGACCCCATGCGAGACCCCTCCATCGCTTGCCTCGCCTTGGTATTCCGTCTCGGCCAACGAAGCAAGGACCGCTGCGGTGGAGTCACGAAGCGCGAGAAGGTCATAACCGCCCTCTAGGAACGCGAGTAAGCGACCTGGCGGAACGAGTGTTCGAGCCCAACGCGTAATTGCCCCGAAGTCCGAGTCGGTGAGTGCCATTTCGGTCAAGGGATCGCGTCGATGCGCGTCGAAACCTGCCGAGAGTATCACCCATGTCGGCCGAAAACGGTCGAGTGCGGCACCCCCTATCGTCTCAAGCGCAAATCGAAGAGTGGAACCATTCGTTGCTTCCGGAAGAGGAAGATTCACCGTATAACCAAGGCCTGCATCGGCACCAATCTCCTGGACCCTGCCGGTTCCCGGATACAAGGGGAATTGATGCGTCGAGATATAAAGGACATCTGGACTCGAGAAGAAAATGTCCTGGGTACCATTGCCATGGTGCGCATCGAAGTCGATGACGGCGACTCGCTCCCCTTGCGCGACAAGGGCCGCGGCAGCGACCGCCACGTTGTTGATGAGGCAGAACCCCATTGCGCGATCACGAACAGCGTGATGACCTGGAGGTCGAACCGCGAGAAACGCAGATTCAGCTTCACCTCGACGGAGTCGATCGATCGCGTCGAGACCCGCACCGGCCGCGAGCAACGCAGCGTCCCAAGAGTCGATTGAAACCGAGGTATCCATATCGAGGGGTCCACCTCCCATGAGGCAGAACCTCTTCAGTGACAAGAGATAATGCTCCTCGTGAACCCTCTCAATCGCTTGTGGATCCGCCATGGTTGGTTCGAACATCGAGATCGCCTCGCTAACACCCGATGCTTCAATACCAGCAAGAACGGCACGCAAACGTTCGGGTCGTTCGGGATGGTCCGTCCCCGCATCATGCTCTGCAAATCGGAAATGGGCACCAAAGAGTATGGTCACCCTTCAATCGTATCTTTCGAAGCCAGTGAACTTGGCTAACCTGGAGTCATCACCACTGACCATCGACCACGAACTCGCTCAAGCGTCACTATCCACCTGTGCGATAGTCAGGTGAGGATATCGCCTTGGCCCGGCGAGAACGAACTTGCACTCATTTCTCCCGAAGCACGAGCAACGGTCATCAACTCCGCGCTCATCGACGCCTCAGAGCGCGAGGCGGCCGCCCTTGGGTATCGAGGAATACTCTGGCAGGCGACATCTGAATTTGCGGTCTTGCTTCTTGAAGCACATCGGTACCATGAGCGGGATCGACTCGCGGTACTGATCCACCATCGTCCGCGAGCATGGAGGACGATGGTGGATCACCGAACGCCATCTGTTGGAATCCATCTCAGGAGGGGTCACGCCATGGACCTCCCGGAGGTCCTCGTTGTCGACAGTTTGAGCTTCGAACCGTTCTGGCAGCTCGATAGCGTGGGAATCGACGAAGCAATCCTCGCAACGCCTCGAGCACGATATCGAGTCGCGCTTGATACTCGCGCTCACGACCAAGAGCCACGAGTCGTAGGGTATGCCATTATGGGCCAAGGTGCAGGTGCAGGCTTCCTCCAGCGCCTTGCGGTACACCCTGAAGCCCGAGGATTGGGCATCGGCTCCCTTCTGGTCGCAGACGGATTCAGATGGCTCACGCGGTGGGGTTGTCGTTCGGTGTCTGTCAACACACAGGAAACCAACGAGCGGGCGCTCAGGCTTTACGAGCACCTAGGCTTCCTGCGACAGCAACGGGGCATCGTGCTCTTCGAGAGTCCGCCTCTTCGATAGCTCCAGGGGATCGCTCAATGTCATGGTATCGACTCGCGTTACGAGCCAGTCTCGTACTCTCAATCGCGGGTGCAGTGATCATCGGAGGAGCGGATGGTCTCGCCTCCGCGAGCACGCCTACACCAAATGTCTCAATCATCTCGATTCCGAGCGAGATCGTCTTCGGCGTCCCCCACTCCATCGAGTTCAACGTCTCCGGTATCACGCAGTCGTCGGGTTACGAAGCATACATCGCGGTCTATCCGAGAATTCTTACCCGTACCGGGCTGACCCAGTCCGAAGGTCGTAACCCAACGAGCTTTCCGATCGCATTCTCGCGGCCAGCTACCCTGTCCACGATCGCGCTCACATCACCTGGGATGTTCAAGCTTCCACTGCTCTTTGGAGGAGGCTCAGCCAATGCCACCGTGCTGGACAACTGTGGAAACTCATGTTCTGGCAACTACCCGATCGAACTGAGGATCGCGAAAACCTCGAATGGTCAGGTCGTCGACGAGACGTCGGTGGTCGTACCGGTCTTTCAGTCTCAGCCCACTTCCAAACTCAACGTCGGCCTCATAGCCGAGTACAGCCCACTCCACCCAACGGACACGAGCTTCGAAAGGATGGTCCAATTTCTCGACGCCCATCCGACGATGCCGCTTACCCTTGAGCTTTCGGGGGGAGCACTCGAGTATGCCCTTCTTCACAGAGGAAGTCCGTCAGTAGCAACTGCATTGAGTCAGCTCGAGTCGTGGTCTTCGGGCGTTGCACACGCGGTCATCCCAACTACGTATGTCCCCACTGCGCTCGCATGTCTTCCGGCCAATTCAGGAATCGGCTCGCAGGGATCGCAGATCTCCCAGAGCATCGAGACATTCGAGCGACTGAGCGAACTCCATTTTGAGCATACATCGATCGGTCTCGTGAGCGGGTTCAATGCAGAGACCCTCGATACCCTCGCCGTCAACGGCTTTCATTCTGCGATCGTCCCTGGCAGTTACGTAGCCAATCTGGGACTCCGTCTGACCTTGGCTACGCCCGTTCGATTCGACTCGACGTCGCTCTCGTTGATCGGAATCGATCCGCAACTCGAGTTCGAACTCTCACAGTCGCGATCACAGCTCTCAACTGCACGTGCAATCACAGATCTTGCTCAGGTATATTTCGAGGCACCCAACGCTGCAACGTCGAGGGCTCTTACCGGTAGCCTCGATATCAGCTCAAAAGGCGGCGTCACCATTGCGAATCGGGTACTCGATGCAATCGGATCGGTCAGCTTCCTGCAGTTGGCGAACTTGCCTACGGTGACGTCGCGTCCTTCGTCGGCGAGCCTGCCTCACTCCTCACTACAGGTACCCAATTTGCAGAAGCACTGTCATTCCGCGTTACTGCAGAGCATCTATTCAGCACAAAATGCCCTCGGCACACTCAAGTCCGCCGCCCCCAATGCTGCGATCACTGGCCATCTCGGTCGTCAGGTGCTCGAGGCGGAGGCAAACGGATTGCCCTTGAAGATCGCGACCTCGATGCTTCGCAAGGTCGTTCAACAAGTGAAGTCCCAAACACGGCTGGTCTCAATTGCGAGTGGCGCACCGCTCACCTTGACCTCGCGTAATACCACGATTCCCCTCTCGATCTCTTCGAAGGTTACTTATCCGCTCTCCGTTCGCGTCAGAGTTTCCTCGCCGAAGCTCACCTTTCGAGATGGATCGTCCAAGCAGGTCGTCCTTCGACGGCAGACTTCAAATATCGTGTTTCGTGTCTCTGTAAAGTCACTCGGGAGCTTTCCCCTCAACGTGAGCGTTACGGCGCCCAATGGGGCACTCCTTGCTCATGCCGTACTTGGGGTCCGCTCATCCACCTTCTCACTCGCGGGCATCGTACTTACCGTCGGTGCGCTTGGAGTGTTTCTATTCTGGTGGGCTCGCTCCATCATCAGCGTCCGACGTCGTCGTCGCCTCACACCGGACCCGGCTCCATGACATTTACTGCAATCTCCAAGCGAGTTCGAGCCATACCTGTGAGCGGGAGCGCGCGAGGTAACGCGCTCTCAATGGCTGGTGGCACCCTCCTTTCACGAATGACAGGGGTCGCACGAATCATTGCACTCGCCTACGCCCTCGGCCTGCACGTAGGGGACGCCTTCAATCTCGCGAACAATACCCCAAACACGCTCTATGACCTCTTACTCGGAGGAATTCTTGCCTCCACCATCGTGCCCGTATTCTCCTCTCGCCTGACGACAGAATCCGAGACAAGGGCTTGGCGTTCGATCTCCTCGATATTCACACTCACCTGCATATCGCTCATGATCGCTACTGTGCTCTTTGAGCTCGCGTCTCCACTCATCATTCATGCATACGCGATCTACAGCCATGGGAGTGCTTCTTCAGAGGAGGTTCGACTTGCCATCAACCTCCTCCGCCTTTTCGCACCACAGCTTTTCTTTTACGGGTTCATCTCGGTAGCGAGTGCGACGCTCTATAGTCGCGGTCACTTCGCGGCACCCGCGTTCACACCAATCCTCAACAACATCATCGCCATTGCGGTGCTCCTGGTCTTCGCAAACTTCTATCCACATCCGAGTGTGACGAGCGTCCTCAACAACTCCAGTGCCCTTTGGCTGCTCGGCATTGGTTCGACCGCAGGAGTTGCGATTCAGGCAATCGGCCTCATCCCGAGCCTTATCAAGTACGCACCACATCTGAGGGTACGCCTACAATATCGTGATCCAGCAATCCGAGAGATTATTCGGCTCTCCGGTTGGACGCTTGGATACGTTCTAGCCAACCAGCTCGCGCTCTTCGTGGTCACCGCACTCGCGTTCTCCCATAGAGGTTTCGTGACCGCTTACAACTATGCGTATCTCTTCTTCCAACTCCCATACGCGATCGTCTCACTCTCCATCATGAGCGCCGTACAACCTCAGCTCGCTGCTCTTTGGGCCACCAATAGATCGAGGGACTTCTCGCTCCGTCTCTCAAGCTCACTGAAAACCTCCGTAACCATCACTATCCCCTTTGCCATCCTCTATCTCATTGGCTCCGCGCTCGCTGTCCGAATCGTGCTACTTCACGGTGCAATGGGCACAAACGGTGCGAGCTTGACGAGTTCGGCGCTCGTCGGATTCGCATTTGGGCTACCTGGTTTCGCCGCCTTTCTCTCCATCAATCAAGCCATCCAATCCATGAAGGATGCACGTGCGGTCTTCACCCTCTATGCGATTGAGAATTCTCTCAACATCGTGTGTGCGCTCATCCTTGTTCGGACGAACGGAGTATTCGGGCTTGCCTTGGCGTTCTCCATTGCCTACGATGTCGCCGCTGTTGTGGGGCTATGGGTGCTTCGAACGAAAGGTGTGCACCTGCTCTACAGGGATATTGCTAAATCGTGGATCAACTCAACGGTCGCCTCCCTGGTCGGTGCAGGCCTCGCACTGCCCCTGACCCGACTGGGCGTTCACGCAAGCGGCCTCGTCGCCCTCCTTTATGGAATCGGTGTCGGAGGAGTTTTCGCTGGAGGATTTCTAGCGTCAGCAGCGATTGGAAGTAGACTGACCGGTCGACGAAGAAGGGGGAACCTCCCATGAGCACAGTTCGGGTCGTCACCGACTCCGCATCAGATCTTCCGGAGGATCTGCGCCGTGAATTAGATATTCGTGTGGTACCACTTCGAGTACGAATAGACGATCGCGAATACGTCGACCGAGTCGACCTCTCTAACGAGGAGTTTTGGGAGAAGTCTCAGAACGCTCCGGCACTTCCCCAGACCTCGGCGCCTTCGGTCGGTGATTTCGAAGAGGCCTTCCGAGGGTGCGTGGCGGACGGCGCAACTGCCATCATCTGCGTCACCCTCTCGTCGGAGCTCTCCGCCACCTTCCAGAGTGCGACCATTGCGGCGAAAGCGCTCGAGGGTCAGGTCGAGATCGCTGTGGTAGATTCACGAACGGCATCACTCGCCGAAGCAATTATCGCCGTTGAGCTAGCGAGACTCGCTCGAGACGGGGAACCCTTCAGTGAACTCTTCGCACAATCGGAGCACTTCATCGAGCGTTCCAGGACTTTTGGGACCCTCGATACTCTGGAGAACCTCAAGAAGGGCGGTCGCATCGGACCAGCCCAGGCAATGATTGGCTCCTTACTCTCGTTCAAGCCGATCATTGAAGTGGCTAATGGTGTCGTGCAGGCAGAGTCACGTCAACGTACCCGCACTCGCGCACTGGAATACCTCGCAGATAAGGTCGCGAGCTTCCCCAACATCTCCCATGTGGGCATCATGGACGCAAACGCCGTCGATGTGGCAGAGTTCATCGACATGATTCGTGCACGTACCGGGACACAACAGATCATTCTCGGCAAGGTTGGACCGGTGATTGGCACGCATGCCGGTCCACGCACGATTGGCATCACCTTCTGGACTCAAGCACACTGATTTCCTCGCCTCAAGGAGCATGAAAGACATGGCCGAAGACGCCGCAACACCTTCGCAAGACTGGGCATCCAAGACCGCTGCGCAAATTGGCGCAGGAGTCGATGTGGTGCGTGCAAAAACTGTAGAGCCACTATTTCGACTTCCACGCTTCCTCGGCTTTGGCCTCGTGGGAGCGACGGTGGGACTTTTCGTGGCCGTACTTTTTTTCAATATTGTCGTACGTGTCCTGACGGACTATCTCTTTGGAGAGCGGGTCTGGATTACCTACCTCGTGTTGAGTGGAATATTCATTTTCGCAGGCGTGTTCCTATGGCGTCGGGCAAAACGCTAAAGAGAGTGTGATAGGCATGGAGAAGGTACGAGTAGTAGTCATCGGGTCCGGACCTGCTGGTCTCACCGCGGCGATCTACGCGGCCAGGGCCAACCTTGCTCCGGTCGTCATCGAAGGTGAGCCGTCGTCTACGTCGGATCAGCCTGGCGGGCAGCTCATGCTCACCACTGAGATCGAAAACTTCCCTGGGTTTCCTGACGGGCTCATGGGACCCGAATTGATGGCCAACATGCGCGCACAGGCCGAACGTTTCGGTGCCACCTTCCGTTCGGCGAAGGTCGAGCGAATTGAGTTCTCGCATCGACCGTTCGCTATCTATACGACCGATGTGAAGGGGGGCGATCCGTCCTATCTTGCCGACTCGATCATCGTGGCAACTGGGGCACGCTCCTTGATGCTTGGGTTGGAAAATGAGATCGAACTGATTGGACACGGAGTATCCACCTGTGCGACCTGTGATGGGTTCTTCTTCCGTGGGAAAGACATTGCTGTCGTGGGTGGCGGAGACTCCGCGATCGAAGAGGCAACGTTCTTGACCAAGTTCGCAAATTCGGTCACCATCGTCCATCGACGTGATCAGCTTCGAGCCTCCAAGATCATGCAAGATCGCGCACATGCGAACGAGAAGATTCGTTTCGAGTGGAACGCGCAGGTCAAGGAGTTGCGCGCCGAGAACGGATCGCTCACTTCTGTACTCCTTGAGAGCACCGTGGACGGAAGCACGAAGGTGCTGCCCGTCTCAGGACTGTTCATTGCCATCGGTCACTCCCCCAACACGGACATATTCAAAGGTCAGTTGGAGATGGACGGTACTGGCTACATCATCACCCATGATGGGACGAGGACGAGCGTAGAAGGCGTGTTCGCCTGTGGAGACGTTCAAGACCATATCTATCG
>JBMFXL010000056.1:0-8011 GCA_049964275.1 Acidimicrobiales bacterium
GGCGCTCGATGATCTCCTTATATGAAGAGACGAGGTAGCGGAGGAGCGTCGCAGGAATATCCGCGTCACTCTCCGCGGAAGCCAGTTCCTTGGCGGCCTCGAAAAGAGTATCGAACTCCTCACTTGGAAGTCCCATCACGATGCGCGCGTACATATGCAGGAATCGTCGATAGGAGTCATATGCAAAACGCTCGTCGTTCGTCTGAACCGCGAGCCCCTCGACCGACTCGTCATTGAGGCCAAGATTCAAGACAGTGTCCATCATGCCGGGCATCGAGAACTTCGCACCAGACCGCACCGAGACAAGCAATGGATCGTTCGGGTCGCCGAGCTTCTTCCCCATCTTGGATTCGAGCGAGGTGATGCTGTCGGCAACCTCCTCCGTCAATCCGTCAGGCCATCCACCAGCCATATACGCACGACAGGCATCGGTAGTGATGGTAAACCCATGAGGAACCGGGAGACCAAGCACGGAGGTCATCTCCGCCAAGTTGGCCCCTTTGCCACCCAACAGGTCCCGAAGCTCCTTCGGCGCACGCCCGTGGGCGTGGTCAAAAGGAAAGATAAATTGCACGCAGCCTCCTACAGCCCAACGACCAGAGATCGAAGCGCTCACACGTTGTTTGCTTGTTTTTATTTTTCACGCCGCCGTTGGCGTGCTCATAGTTCAAGCATGATAGCTAAAAACGCGCAACTATCCCACGGAACTTGCGTGTACACGCTCCCAAACATGATGAGTCAGATCCTCAATCGGAACCCTGACCTGCGTCGTTGAATCTCGGTCGCGTATCGTCACCGCACGGTCTTCAAGTGACTCAAAGTCAACGGTGACACAGAGTGGCGTCCCGATTTCATCCTGCCGACGATATCGACGTCCGATCGACTGAGTATCGTCGTAATCGACGCTCCAATCCGAGGAGACCAGTCGGAACACCTCTTCGGCTACCCCTTGGAGTTCTGGCTTCTTCGAGAGGGGAAGTACCGCGACCTGGTAGGGCGCGATACGGGGGTGCAACCGCAACACGGTGCGTGACTCTCCACCCACCTCGTCTTCGTCGTACGCCGCCAAAAGAAACGCCATCATGGTGCGAGTGGCGCCTGCGGCAGGCTCGATCGCGTGAGGCACGTAGCGCTCCCCGGTGGCCTGATCAAAGTAATCAAGGGTCTCGCCTGATGCCGTTGCATGAGCATTCAGGTCGTAATCGGTCCTATTGGCGATTCCTTCAAGCTCACCCCAGCCCCAAGGAAACAGGAACTCGATATCGACGGTGCCTGCAGAGTAATGCGACAGCTCATCCTGCTCATGGGGGCGGATGCGCAGCATCTCCTCTGGGATGCCATTTCGCAGGTACCACGAAAATCGCTCTTTGTACCAGTACTCATGCCACTTCGGACTCTCAGCAGGCGGAACAAAGAACTCCATTTCCATCTGCTCAAACTCGCGGGTACGAAAGACAAAGTTCCCGGGCGTAATCTCGTTTCGAAAAGACTTCCCGATCTGCGCGATCCCAAAAGGAGGCTTGAGACGAAGCGCTTGCTGGACGGCCTTGAAGTTGACGAACATACCTTGTGCCGTCTCAGGACGAAGATAGGCAATCGAGCCCTCTCCCTCCACCGGGCCTACTTGGGTCTGGAACATCAGATTGAATGCACGGACCTCAGTCAGGTCGGTCGAGCCACAGTTCGGACACGTACCGTCAATGTGATCGGCGCGCCAGCGCTCCTTGCAGTTTCTGCAATCAACAAGGGGGTCCGTGAAGTTAGCCAGGTGACCAGAGGCCTCCCAGATTCGCGGGGAAGAAAGTATGGCAGCTTCAATTCCCACCACGTCTCGACGCTGCTGGACCATCGCACTCCACCATGCTTGTCGCACATTGCGCAGCATGAGTGCACCCAGGGGACCATAGTCGTACGCGGAACGAAATCCCCCATAGATCTCCGCTGAGGGGAAGATAAAGCCCCTGCGCTTACAGAGACTGACAACCTTGTCCATGAGATCTTCAACAGCCATAGCGTCACGCTACCCGAACGTGTCTCCGCCCTGCCCCTAAGGACGCAGGTCAGTGGAGGTTTGCGCGCAAAACCCGAAGATCTACTCCGAAACTCGATCGAAGGTAGCTCACGACGATCCCCTCGAGTTCCATCGCGGCCTGGTGCTCAGAACGAGCCAACAGTTCAGCGATCCGACCCTGAATCCCTAATCGAAGAAGTTCCAATGCCCCGGGTGTCAACATGGCGCCACTCGGATGGACCTGACATCGCACTCCACCACCGTTCGCATCGAAGTACGTGAGGTCGGCCGTGCTTCCACACTCAATACACGCCTCACATTCAGGGGTCACGCCTTCGATAGTCGCTACCCGAAGGAAGTACGCGGAGAGGAAGTTCACCGAGTTGTCTGAGGCAAGGTTTCCAAACGCCCTCGAGGTAAGTGCATAGAGCGCACTGGTATCGACCGCCTCTACTGCAATCTTGTCCAACAGTTCAGCGATCGCACTCGCTTTGACGAGCTTGTCAAGGTCCTCGCTCAACCCCACGTTCGATCGCTCGGTATCCACCTGCGAAATGGTCAGGAGTTCGCCACGCCCCTTCCAAAGCGACACGCGACACTCAGAGAATGGCTCGAGTCGACCGCCAAACTTCGAGGTAGATTTTCGCACTCCCTTCGCCACCGCACGAACCTTGCCGGAATTTTCACAGAGGAGCGAGACGATACGATCGGTCTCGCCGAGCTTCCAGCCTCTCAAGACAATGGCTCGATCTTCAATCACACTCATTGTGATGAACGTCGTCGCACCGACCGACGTTGGGCTCCGAGCGCGATAAAGAGAGGAAAGGCGACGAGAGGAACGAGGACGGTCTCGAACTGACGGGCACCCTCAGCGATTAATACGATCATCGCTACCAGCAACAAGATACTCACGCCCCACAGCACTTGTCGATACCTCTGAGCGCGACGGTTCATTGCTGGACGCCCCCATAACGTCGATCCCTTGACTGATACTCACGTACTGCCTCAAAGAGATGCTCACGTCGAAAGTCAGGCCACAAGACCTCAGTGAAGACAAGTTCAGAGTACGCAATCTGCCAAAGAAGGAAGTTTGAGGTTCGCATCTCACCGGAGGTGCGAATCACCAGGTCTGGATCGGGCATCTCGGGTATGTAGAGATGCTTTGCAATGGTCTTCTCCGAAATTCGGTCGGCTTCACCAGCCGCAACGAGCGCCTTGACGGCATCGACGATCTCCGCCCGGCCTCCGTAGTTGAATGCCATCGTCAGATGAAGCGTCGAATTGTCCTTAGTCAGCGCTCGTGCCTGGTCCATCTCGCGCAACACCGATCGAGGGACTCGCCAATCCCTTCTGCCTGCGAATTCGATCTTGACACCGAGCTCGTTGAGTTCATCTCGACGGCGGCGGAGGAGTCCTCGGTTGAAGCCCATCAAGAAGCGGACCTCATCAGCGGGTCGTCGCCAATTCTCCGTTGAGAATGCATAAACCGTTAGCCACCGGACTCCGAGATCAAGCGCGCCAAGGACCGTGTCGAAGAGCGCTTCTTCACCCGCCGCATGGCCGTCGGTACGCGGGAGTCCCCTGCGTTGCGCCCAACGACCGTTACCGTCCATCACGCATCCGATGTGCACCGGGATTCGCCGTGGATCAACACCTGGAGGCACTGCGGTCATCGCTGTTGCTCCGACACGACTCGATGGAGCAGGGAGTGAAGGTGTGGTACGAGCTCACCGGTCAGGTCCAACCAGGTCCACGACTCCATTTCGTCACTTCGAAGCACCATGCGACGACGCGTACGCTGAACTGGAATCGCGGTAGGGGTCGAGGTCACCGATACCGAATCAAGCTCCATTACTAGGTCTGTCGACTCGTCTCGGTGCCAGGTACCTGTGAGGACCTCGACAATGCCCGTCGGCTGAGCAACGACGGCCTCAATCTGTGGTTCGGCGGAAAGGATCCGGAGATACATGACCTCTTCGTGAAGCTTCCTCTCCGATGATTCGTCGGTAGTCGTTTGGTCGAAGCGGAAAAACGGCCGACCGTCGCCTCGAAGCGTCACTCGTTCCGCATAGGGAAACTCGACGCCATTCACGTTTCCGACCCCAGCGCCGGCAAAGCAGCCGATGCAACGCGTAAGGTCATCAAGTACCGACAGGATGATCGCCTCCCATTCCTCCCCGCAGGCAAAAGTAGCCTACCAACGCAGCGCTAGAGGCCGAGTTGATCAAGCACTCTCGGATCGCTCTGCCAGTTCTTGGCGACTCGTACGAAGAGTTCAAGGTATACACCGTCAGGCAAGCTCCGGCGAACCCGAGTCCCTACCTGTTTCAGGGTCTCTCCTCCGCGGCCGATCACAATCGGCTTTTGGGAGTCTCGCTCCACCAAAATCTCAACTCGAATCTTTGACTCTGACATCTCGGTAACCCTGCATGCGATCGAGTGCGGGAGCTCCTTTTCGAGGACATGGAGGAAGCCCTCGCGTACGAGATCAGCGATCCACGCCGCCTCTTCTTGGTCGGAGACCATTTCGTCGGGATAGTACTGATAGGGGTCTGTCATCTGTGCCCTGATTGCCGAGAGCAACTCAGGGATGCCTTTGCGAGAACGAGCAGAGACCGGAAAGTACTCAGCAAGTGGGAACTCCTGCAACATTGTCAACTGCTCTGCAATCTGCGCCGGGCTCGCAATGTCGCATTTGTTGACAACCGCGAAGGCCGATTGTGGTGCCGACCCAAGCACTCGCCGATCGCCCGGTCCGATCTTTGCGGTCGCATCAACCACGATGAGCTGCAAGTCCACATCATCAGAAGCTTCATGTGCTGCATCGTTGAGGCGCGCGCCAAGTGGAGTACGCGGTCGATGAATACCTGGGGTATCAACGAACACGATCTGGGAGTGTGCATCAGTAAGAATGCCTCGAATGTTGCGTCGAGTCGTGTTCGGCCGCTTCGACACGATCGTCACCTTCTGACCCATGAGCGCATTGAGCAACATGGACTTACCTACATTGGGGCGACCAAGAATTGCGACGAAGCCGCTCCTGAAGTCTTCCGTCATTCCGCTTCCCGTACGTCGTCAGACTCGGCCAGCGGCTCGATCGCCACCTTGCCAATTCGTCTCGATGTCACCTCAACGGCTATGAAGACGTGTCCACCGACTTCAACTCGTTCACCAGCGACTGGAAGATGACCAAGCAAACCTATGATCATCCCTCCAACCGAATCCCAATCCCCCTCCGGAAGCGTGGTGTCGAGGTACTCCGCCAAATCGTCGACGGGATAGGAGCCGGCAACTTCTAGGAATCCATCCCCTTTATCAAGGACATCCGATACCGCGACGTCGTATTCGTCAGCGATATCACCCACGAGTTCCTCGATGAGGTCTTCCAAAGTGACGAGACCTGTGGTTGAGCCGTACTCATCAACCACCATGGCCATGTGAAATCGACCGCTTCTCATCTCCTTGAGCAAATCCGATGCGGGCATCGTCTCAGGGACAAAGAAGGCGTCTCGCACGATGGTCGCGACGGACTCATCGTGTCGTCTCCCCTGCCGAGCGGCAAGAAGATCCTTGGCGAACACGACGCCAACAACATTGTCGACACTTCCGTCGTAGACCGGAATTCGAGAGAAGCCAGCTTCGAGTACCTTGACGATCGTCTGATCAATTGACGTGTCTTTCGCCACGGCAACCACATCTGGGCGAGGAACCATTACTTCACGAGCGACCGTGTCACCGAAACTGATGACGGAATGGATCAGTTCGCGTTCGTTGGTCTCGATCACCTCTTCTTCCATCGCCGCATCAGCAAGCGCGAGAAGCTCCTCCTCGCTCACAAGAAGTGATTTCGACCGGTCGCCCGAGGTGATCGCTTGCGCAAGTCGAATGACCACCGCCGAAAGCAGCGCGATCGGGGGAAATCTGACAACAATGCTTACCAGGCCCGCGCTTCGCAGCGCCGCACGATCCGGATCGCGTACGGAAAGATTCTTCGGCAGTGCCTCCCCGAGGAGGAAGATCACCAACACCTCGAAGATAGTGGCAACAAGGACACCGAACCCGCCAAAGACCGAGTCTGCAACCACCCCAAGCAGCGTGGCGGCGACGAGCTGGCAGATCAGTGTGACCAACAGAATGGCATTGAGAATCTTGCTCGGTTCTTCAACCAGTTTGGCGAGACGAACTGCCCCGTGAAGCCGTTGATCGACCATAGCCGCCGCACGGATCTTGGAGGTACGGACCATCGCGGTCTCTGCATAGGCAAGAAAGGCCGAGAGCACCACAAGCACAATGACGGCCGCAACCAGTATCGAATCGGTAACGTTCCAACGATGCATCAGGCCATCACCGACCCGAGCTTGACGAGTCTGAGTACGCGCACGATCTAACCTGCTGCACCTTCGGCTCCACGAGCGCCGTAGTAAAACCGGCTGAGGAGTTCGTCCTCTCGCGCCTCCATACGCTCCGCCTCGTCATCGATCTCGTGATCCATACCTCGGAGATGAAGAATTCCATGCACGAGCAAGAGCGCGATCTCATCGTCGAAGGTTCCCCTGTGCCCACGATCGCCTGCGTGCTCAGTTGCATTGCGAGCCGCAACGGTTGGAGCAATCACCACGTCACCGAGGAGATACGGTAGCCGAGCAACCCGTGGACCACCATTGAAGGGACCAGGACTTCCACCGTCAGGGAAGCGCCCTACCTCCTCGTCCTCTGCGTCTATTGGGAAGGAGAGCACGTCAGTGGGTCCCGACTTCCCCATGAACTGTTCGTTGAGCGCCGCAATCGCTGGTTCGCTCACGAAGAGCAGAGAGAGTTCTCCCGCACCACGGATTCCTTCAGCCTCAAGTACCTCATTTGCAAGCACACGCCAGCGATCGATGTCGACCGGTACCTCATCTTGCTCATCAGCGACGTAGACCTCTGGTCTTGAGGGTTTCGCACCGCCTAACGTGGGAACTCACCTGCCTTATCGTGATGCTCTGCCCTGTCATATGCATCAACAATCTTGGCCACGATTGGGTGTCTCACCACATCACGGCTCCCGAGATGGACAAATGCGATATCGTCAATCGCGCCTAACGTCTTTTCAAGTCCTGACATCCCGGAACGACCCCCAGGTATGTCCACCTGTGTGACATCTCCGGTGATGACCGCCTTGGATCCAAATCCGATCCGGGTAAGAAACATCTTCATCTGCTCCGGAGAGGTATTTTGCGCTTCATCGAGGATGATGAAGCTTGAATTCAAGGTCCTACCACGCATGAACGCAAGAGGGGCCACTTCGATCGTGCCACGTTCTAAGAGACGTTGGGTGACCTCGGGCTCCAAGATGTCATACAGCGCGTCATACAGTGGCCTAAGAAACGGGTCTACCTTCGCCATGAGATCGCCCGGGAGGAAGCCTAAACGCTCCCCTGCCTCCACTGCGGGTCTGGTCAAGATGATGCGATTGACCGCTTTGCTCTGAAGCGCTTGGACCGCGAGGGCCACCGCAAGATAAGACTTACCCGATCCAGCAGGACCAATGCCAAAGGTAATGGTGTGGCTCGCGATCGCCTCCGCATAGCGCTTTTGACCAGCCGTCTTCGGACGCACTGGTCGACCACGCGATGATCGCAGAAGCTCGACAGTCACGATCTCCGAAGGTCGTTCATCGGCTTTGACCATTTCGATCGTGCGCAACAGCTCGGTCGATTCGATCCGCTCACCCTTTTGGACAAGCAAGATCAACTCCTCAAACAGGCGAGCAAGCGCGGTGGAACTCTCTCCTGAGATCGAAATCTGGTTACCACGAGCGGTAATCCGCGTATCTGGGAAAGCTGCCTCAAGGGTCCGGAGATGCTCATCGTTTTGGCCAAGAATCCCAAGCATCACATTGTTCTCGGGCACCAACAACTGTATTTGCGAACTCAATACGCACTCTCTCCTTGCCAGACTACGATACACTCCTCCGCGACGTGATGCGCATGGTGATCGCGCACTGGCACCCTCAACCTC
>JBMFXL010000057.1:0-7938 GCA_049964275.1 Acidimicrobiales bacterium
ACCGACGACTACGAGGAGAGTTCGTCGCGCGCCCGTCTCCTTGATCGTGGCTGCGAGTTCGCCTACCGTCGTCCAGACAATCTCTTCATCCGGCCACGTCGCACGAACCGCGACGACCGCTGGGGTGGACGATGAGAACGCAGAGCCCTCACAGAGGAGTTCGGCCTGGAGATCTGTGGGATGAGTTGCTGAGAGAAAGATTCCGAGTGTGCCGCCTGTGCGAGCGTACGCCGCGACAGACTCACCAGGAGGCATCGATGCGGCTGTTTTGCCCGCCATGCGCGTAAAGACCACGCTTTGGGAGACGCCGGGAATCGTGAGTTCTCGACCAATGACTGCAGCAACTGCAGCAACGGACGTCACACCGGGAACGATCTCAAAGGCAATCTCTTCGGCAATGCATGCGTCGATCTGCTCTTGGATTGCTCCGTAGACCGAGGGATCGCCCGAGTGGAGACGGACAATCCGCGCCGTGCGATGCTCGCGGTAGATCTGAAGGACGTCCTCGAGCGTCATCGACTGAGATTCGAATCGCTTGGCATCTTCGGGAACTACGTCCAAGAGTGCGGCTGGGACGAGTGACGAGGCCCAAATGACAATCTCTGCGACAGAAAGCCGGTCCCTTCCTCGGAGTGTGATGAGGTCTGGTGCCCCAGGTCCGGCGCCGACGAAGCTAATCATTGTGGACTCCTCTTTGGTGGTACAACGATGGTAGATAGGTAGGCAGCAGGCTCCTTGGCAACCTCAGCGACCTGGGCAACGGTTGGGCTGTCGAGGCCCAAGAGTTCTCCGAAGTACGCACCTTTGAGCCGTCCGCAACGGTCAAGGAGCGAAGCGATGTCGGAGAAGCGCCTACCTCCTTTATAGATGACGACTGCCGAAGATGTATCGGTGAGTGCGTCTTCGACATCATCAAGTCCGTCGACGGCAGTGACGATTCGTAGTTTTTCGACATCGTCGGTGACCACGATCGACGCATCAGATGCGAGCGCCTGAAATGCCATGATGCCCGGCACGGTCTCAATGACGATAGCGGGCTGCAGCGCCTTCACCTCTGCAGCGAGATGGTGGAAGGTCGAATAGATATTTGGGTCACCGAGGGTAATAAATGCTGCGGTAGCGCCGTCAAGTAGTGCATTGTTGACCACGAGCGCTGCTTGCTGATGCGCTCGATGGCGGGTATCGGAGTCGCGCAGGATGGCGAAGACCAGGCGCTGGACCACAAGTCCGGGCAGAGCCTTCGTTGCAATGGACTCGGCACGGCTCTCAACGTCGAGAGCCATAGAGGGCGCGAAGACCACGTCGGCGCTCTCTAACGTCTTGAGCGCTCGAAGGGTGAGCAAGTCAGGAGAGCCGGGGCCGACTCCAACACCGATCAACGTTCCGTTCACGTCTTCTCACTCATTTCGTACGTAGTCGTCTTCGATCGCACGTTGCCTAGCGCCGAGGTTCACAATGCTAGCTACCGAATCGGCGTACGACATAGGTGTGGATAACGTGATGATCTCATCGAACCATGTGGTCTGTTGTGGGCGAGAACCGGTGTCGGTGAAACACGTGTCGCCGGGGAAGTAGCATGCTGGTGTGACTCGTGCTGACTCAATCGTCCTCATTAATACTGGACATGGCAAGGGGAAGTCCTCTGCTGCATTTGGCGTGATGTGCCGAGGATGGGCGCGTGGCTGGAATGTAGGGGTCATTCAGTTTATTAAAGGCGGCAAATGGAAGATCGGGGAGCGCAAGGTGGCCGATCAGCTAGGCATCGAGTGGCATGTGCTTGGCGACGGCTTCACTTGGGAGTCGACCGATATGGACGAAACGGTAGCAAAAGGTCGGCATGCCTGGGAAGTTTCCAAAGCGAAGCTTGCCTCGGGTGACTACCAGCTCCTCATCCTCGATGAGCTGACGTACGCCGCCAAATTTGGATGGGTACCTGCGCAAGAGATTGCCGATGGGATTCGGGGCCGTCACCCGAAGACCAATGTGGTCATTACGGGCCGCGATGCACCCCAAGAGCTCATTGACGTCGCCGATACGGTCACCGAGATGCGCAAGGTGAAGCACGCCTACGACCAGGGAATACGTGCGATGAAAGGGATCGAGTACTGAGCCCGTCGCTGCCGCCGAGACTCGTGATTGCCGGAACGAGTTCAGGAGTCGGCAAGACAACGGTGACGTCGGGGTTGATGAGACTCCTCGCATCGAGAGGTGGTCTCTCGGTCGGTGCCGCGAAGGTGGGGCCAGACTTCATTGATCCTGGCTATCACCGGATCGCGACCGGGAGTGCATCGCGAAATCTCGATCCCTTCTTGAGTGGCCCCGACCAAGTGCCGATCGTCGCTTGGAAGGCTGGCGCTGGTCGGGACATCTTGGTGATTGAAGGGGTCATGGGACTCTTCGACGGCGCGCTACTAGAGGGAGCACCGCCCACCTCTACGGCGGCCGTGGCAGCCATGCTTGGTGCGCCGATTGTGTTAGTTGTCGACGCGTCGGGCATGTCGACCTCGATTGCGGCGGTTGCCTCGGGATATAGAAACTTTGCCACCGACGTCGAAGTTGCCGGGGTGATCGTGAACCGTGTGGCATCCCCGTCACATGGGGATGCCACACGTGCCGCCCTCGAAGCCGCGGGCATTCCCTTGTTCGGAATGATCCCTCGTGATCAACGCCTACATTTCGAGTCTCGCCACCTTGGTCTCATTCCCGTAGTGGAATCTCCTGAAAAAGTCTCCGCCGATCTCGATTGCATCGCCTCGGTCCTCGCTGAGTCTCTCGACGTAGACGCTTTGGTGAGACTAGCTCGAAGCGCAAGAGCGATCGACGTCTCTCAAGAATCCCTGGAAGAGGTCGAAATCGCCGCTTCCAAGGCACGTGTGGGAATCTTGAGTGGCTCGGCGTTTAGCTTCGTGTACCCCGACAATGCCGAGGCCCTTGTCGCTCAGGGAGCAGAGCTCATCGGCGTTGATCCGCTTTCAGAGGAGACCTTACCATCCGACCTCGATGCGCTGTATTTGCCGGGAGGATTTCCTGAAGTCTTCGCCGCTCAGCTCTCGGCAAATCGCCGCTGGCTTGATGAGCTCGCAGCCCTTGTCGATCGAGGAGTTCCTACGTGGGCGGAGTGCGGCGGACTCTTAGTCTTGGCGGACTCACTCGACAGCATTGCAATGGCGGGTGCGTTACGAACGTCTGCGCAGACAGGGAGTCGCGCGAGACTTGGGTACGTCGAGGTCAAGGTCCAACGGCAGAGTCCCTTGGCGATGCAGGGGCAGACGTTGTTCGGTCATGAGTTCCACTACACGACTACGGATCCTTTAGGTGATGGCCTTATGATTCGCTCACGACACGGTGTGCGTGTTGAAGGGTTCGTCAACTCGTCGATATTCGCGAGCTACGTGCATCTACATCTCTCTCGTTCGCCCGAGGTTGCACGTCGGCTGGTGGGCGCCGCAGCAGCGTTTCGATTGGCGAAGACCAACTCCTGAGACGTGATAGGCTTTCGCTCGTGCATTCGGGAAGTCCGGTGGAAGTCCGGCGCTGTCCCGCAACTGTGACCGACGAGCTGAACCCGGAGGCGACCACCGCGTAAGCGGGAAGGTCGGGTAATGCAACGACTCGGGAGCCAGGATACCGAAGCACCATAGGCAGAGAATTCGCGAGGACGAACATGAATGTGCTGAGCACACTTGGGCACGGGTGCCCTCTGATTCTGACAGAGGTTGTGCCTCGCCGGTGCCGATCGTTGGCTGGATCGTCTCAATGGGAAATCTAACGGTCGTTATTGGAGGAATCTCCAGTGGGAAGTCGGCGTTCGCCGAGTCTCTGCTGCAAGACGAGCGTCATGCCGTGACGTACTTCGCCACGCTTGATCCGACGGCAGTCGGCGTGGCGGACCGCATTGCAATGCACCAGCAGAGGCGACCTGAACAGTGGCGCACGGTCGAGTGCAGCACGTCGCTGTGTGTCGAGCTCAGTCGCGTTACAGGACCCGCGTTGATCGACTCGATTGGCACGTGGGTTGCGCGTCACAAAGACTTTGTTGTTGACGTCGACGCATTGGTCGAATCGGTGCAGTGTCGAGCCGACCCCGTGGTGGTGGTGACCGAAGAGGTGGGACTGTCGCTCCTTGCACCTACGGAGATCGGTATCGCCTTCCAGGAGGCACTTGGAAGGGTGAACCAGGCCCTCGCGCAAGTGGCGAGGCGCGTCTGCCTCGTCGTCGCAGGAAGAGTGCTTGACCTTTGAGGGCGGCGTTTGGATTTCTGACGATCTTGCCGTATCGCGGGTCACCGACGCGTGTCACGCTCGCATCGTTCGTCATGGTCGGTCTCGTGGTCGGCACCGTCGTCGCAACCGTAGGTCTGGCGGTCGATGCGGTAACGAACCCATCGGTCGCCGGAGTTGCAATGGTCATCTCCGATCTTGTGGTGACTGGTCTGTTGCACGTGGACGGCGTTGCAGACTGCGGCGACGGCTTGATTGTACCTATGGACCGCTCCCGTCGTCGTGCGGTGATGAAGTCACCTGAACTCGGTGCATTCGGAGTGGTCGTGGTCGTCGTCGTAGTTCTGGCGAGGTACGTCGGCTTCTCACAACTGCTTGACGCCCGAATGGTATGGAACGTTGTGCCAATGTGGGCCTTGTCACGACTGTTGATGGCGACGGCGCTGCGTTATGGCCGCCCAGCCTATCCCGGGGGTACCCGTGCACTCTTTGACGATGTCCCTTTGCCACTGTTCGCGGTGGCGCTCTTGGTGCTCGTCGTGGGAGTCGGAGGGGCTTTTGTCGGTGGTGGGGCGTGTCTTGGGGAACTTGGAGGCGTCGTCGTTGGGTTCGGTGCCACGATTGCGCTTGGGTATCGGAGAATTGGCGGCGTGACGGGCGACGTCTTGGGGGCTGCCGGAGTCGTTGGCGAGACGCTTGGTCTCCTGATCGGCGGTGTGAGATGGTAAGGGCGTGGTGGCCGACGCTCGTTGGTTATGGCCTTGATGCTGCATTCGGTGAACGGCTGCTTCCATCTCATCCCGTGGCATATGCAGGTACGGCGCTTGGTGCATTGGAGAAGTGGTGCTATCGAGATCGGCGGTCCGCTGGTATGTGGTACGTGCTCGGAGGTCTAAGTCTTGCGGAGGTCGCCACTCGGCTCGTGCCGTCGCGCCTAGTGGCAACATACGTGTCGGTTGCGCACACGATGTTGTTGTCTGAATCCAAAGCGGTAGAGGACCATCTTGTCGCGGGTGAACTCGACGACGCGCGATCTCGGCTGCGCTCGCTGGTCGGGCGGGATGCTGCGCTGCTCGATGAAGCGGGTATCTCGCGCGCGGTCATCGAGTCGGTCGCAGAAAATACGGTAGATGCTGTTGTTGCGCCACTGTTCTGGGGTGCGCTCTTTGGCGCTCGTGGGACCTACTGGTACCGGATGATCAACACGATGGACTCTCAGGTTGGGTATCGAAACGAACGATTTCGACGCTTCGGAACTGCGGCCGCCCGACTCGACGACGTGGCGAACTATCTTCCCGCTCGTCTGGTGGTGGTCCTTGTGATGGTCGTGCGTCCAAGGAAGATCGGGCGAGTGATCGATGCAGTTCGTAGAGATGCGCCTCAGCACCCATCTCCAAACGCTGGCGTCGCGGAAGCTTCATTCGCCGGTGCACTCGGAGTGACACTCGGTGGGACGAATACCTACGGGGGCGTCTCCGAACCACGAGGCAACCTTGGTGTCGGCCCAGCGCCCACTGCATCGCAGATAGCAGAAGCGAGAAGGCTATCGCGTCGAGTTGGTCTTGCGGCGCTCGTGGGGCTCGTGTTGTTCGAACGGTACGTGGTGCGCAGATGGGGTGCGAGATGACAGGGCGAGCAATTGCGGTCTTAGGTACCGCAAGTGACGTCGGCAAGTCGACGATCGTTGCGGGACTCTGTCGACTCTTTGCCGATGAGGGCCTCACAGTCGCGCCTTTCAAGGCGCAGAATATGGCGCTTAACTCATTCGTGACGAGCGACCACGGTGAGATTGGCAGGGCGCAGGCATTCCAAGCGTACGCAGCACGGACGACCCCTGAGGTCGCCATGAATCCCGTGTTGCTCAAGCCGACCGGAGAGCGAACGTCTCAAGTCGTGGTGTTGGGTCGTGTCTGGAAGACGATGCAGACGAATGAGTATTACGCATCCAAAGGCTCACTCCGTGAGACGATTGAAGATGCGCTCACTGGACTGCGCAAATCCTTCGATGTAGTGGTGATCGAGGGCGCGGGATCGACTGCCGAGATCAATCTCTTAGACCGCGACAACGGGAACGTGACGCTTGCCCAACGCATGGGACTTCCCGCAATTTTGGTTGGTGACATCGAGCGGGGTGGTGTCTTCGCCTCCCTCTACGGCACGATCGCGCTCTTGCCTGAGCACTATGCGGCCACGATCGGTGGTTTTGTCATCAATAAGTTTCGAGGGGATCCCTCCCTGCTGACTCCGGGCGTGCGACAGCTTGAAACGTTGACGAGACGTCCGTGTCTCGGCGTGTTGCCGTATCGCAGAGGAATGACACTCGATGCGGAGGACTCTTTGGGACTCGGAGTCGCACACATCGGCACCCCAGGTGGTGTCGATGTGGCGATTGTGGCACTGCCGATGATCTCGAACTTTACAGACTTCGACCCGCTTCGATTCGAAGAAGACCTGACCGTTCGGTTCGTGCGTCATCCGGGCGAACTCGGCGCACCGGATCTTGTGATTCTTCCTGGCACCAAGGCGACCACCTCCGATCTTGCGTGGCTGCGACAGTCCGGACTCGCCGATGCTATCGGACGTCACCGGAGTGCTGGCGGCTTTGTGCTCGGGGTCTGCGGTGGCTATCAGATGCTTGGCGAGCGCATCATTGATCCGGTCGAAGGCTCCTCTTCGGAGGTCGCAGGCCTGAGCTGGCTCCCCGTGCACACCATTTTCGAACCCGACAAGGTAGTACGTCAGGTGCGCGGGCAGGCGTTTGGTGTGGAGGTGGCCGGCTACCAGATTCACCATGGACGTGTGCGGAGCCACGACGATGCCGAGGAGTGGCTCTCAGTGCTTGTCGGGGGGACTATGACGCCCGAGGGTGCAACCGACGCGAACCGGCGCGTCTACGGCACGACGCTTCATGGAATCTTTGAGTCCGACGATTTCCGCGTCGCATTCTTTTCGAGGCTTGCGCAAGCACGCGGTCGACGCTTTGAAAGCTCCGAGGTCACATACGAAAACCAGCGCGAACGATACATCGATGAACTCGCCGATACGTTGCGCGAAAATCTCGATATGAAAACGCTCTGGCACCTGATAGAAGGCACTGTTTGTCCATGATCACGTTCATCTCCAACGCCGACACGGATCTGTTGGCTCTGCGAAGCATCGTTGAAGGGCTCGATGGTGGACTTGATACCACTCGTGCAGCGAGCGCATCTCCGAACGATACGCTCGGTGACTTGGAGGAGGGTAGCGTCGTCATCCTGCGCCTTCTTGGAGGCATCAAAGCATGGCCGACGCAGGTGGGCGAGCTCCTCGAACGCGCCGAGAGAGGTGCGATCACCTTGTGGGCATTCTCAGGGGACACCACCTTCGATCCGGAGATGGCCGCGATCTCTACTCCTCATATCGACGATGTTGCGTTCGGCTTCGAATATCTCCGCCACGGCGGTCTTGAGAACCTACGCTTTCTGCTCTATCACGTGGCCAATGTTTCTCTCGGCGCACAGCTTCCCATTTCTCCCCCAAAGGTCGTGCCGGAGACCGGCAGTTTCCGGCGACATCCTTTGGTTGTAGGCCGACCTTCTGTCGCGGTCGTGTTCTATCGTTCGCACCTGCTGTCGGGCAACGTAGGCTTCATCGATGACCTTTTAGACGCGTGTGAAGAGGCTGGTGTCAACGCTACAGCCGTGTTTGCGAACTCGTTGCGTGGGACTTCGGGAGCGG
>JBMFXL010000058.1:0-7888 GCA_049964275.1 Acidimicrobiales bacterium
TGGTAGGACTCGAGCATTTCTTCCGCGAGCCAGTCGTTCGGACCGAACGTACTTTGCTCCGATTCGTGAGTATCAGCCACGAACCCAATGCTAGCCATCAGAGGACAACGTGTATAAATTGTTCGGCATTATCGACCTGCGAGTTTTCACCAGTGTCGAAGTACTCTTCCACATCCTCTTCGTCCAGCTCTTCGATTTAGTCGATCGACATAAATTGGCGCAATTTCTCAAGACCGACCCTGAGTGACCGAAAACCTAAGCATGCCTGTGACAACACCTAGCACCAAGTCAGTCTTCACCTCGCGAGGCGTACGACGACGGGTCGAGCCCGGCGAGGGCAACTCGTGCGCCACCTGTACGCAGCAGATTCGCTTCTCCTCCAAGGTCGCCGCTCATAAAGTGATCGCCAACGTGTACGAGAACGGCATCTGGCGACGTGTAGAGCACTTCCATGAGGAGTGCTATTTCAGCGCGGGAACCCCATACGGTGATGCTCGAGACTGAGAAGCGAGCCTCGCTTCAGCCTCTAGATTTGGTGGCTTGACTACCCCTGACACCGCTCGACTCTCAGTCCCGGTCCACTACCAGCTCAGCACCTCAGAGGGTGCTGACTACCAATGGTTGCTCGTGCACGGTGCCATGGACCGTGCCACATCGATGGGACGGCTGACTCGTCACCTTCATGCCACTGACGTCATTTCGTTTGATCGCCGCGGGTACGCCACCTCGCTGGAGATGCACCCGCCCAACTCGCCCGAGGAAGTCTTCGCTCCCAGGCACCTCGACGACCTTCGCACATTTTGTGACCGCAAGCCCACATTTATATTCGGGCACTCCATGGGGGGAACCTACGCCTTGCTTCTTGCCGCGCAAGGTCACCCAAATCTCCGCGGTGTCCTCACCTACGAATCGCCTTTACCGGCAGAGCCCTGGTGGCCACATTGGGCGGCGCGCCCCGGCGACCTCGACGAGCCACCGCATGACGAGACATTGGGTGACCGCGCAGAAGCCTTCATGGTGGCGATGGTAGGAGAGGAACGTTGGCGTCGTCTCCCTGAACAGACCAGAACGGCGCGGCGGCGCGAAGGCTTCACCCTGATCTACGAAATGGCATACCTGAGAACCTCTGGTGGCAGGATCGACTACGAGAAGATCTCGGTGCCGGTACTCGCAGCGATCGGGGAGATGGCACCCGATCGGCATCAACGCGCTCTTCCGTTCCTCAGTGAGCGAATTCCCGACTGTCGAACCGTCGCCATCCGAAAGGCAAACCACGGGATTCATCTTTCACAACCCAAGACCATCGCGCGCCTTCTCGACGAGTTTGCGTCCTCGGTTATGCGTGAACGCTAGCGAAGATCTCCTCGGGACAGACGTGTAAGGTCCTCCCACCAGTCTCACATGCTCGCGAGGAATTCCTCATTTCACAGAGATGCCGGTACCCTGAAAGAGGGTCAAGGAGGCACAGTGAAGGTCGCGATTACCGGAGGTCATGGACTCATTGGATCTGCGCTTGGGAGGGCGCTGGCCAAACGGGGAGACGAGATCGTTATGGTGCAGCGACTCGGGGCTCGCCATGAGCGACCGGCTGGAAAGCCATGGTGGTCTCCTGACGAAAAATTGGCTGACCTCTCCCCTGTCAGCGGCTTTGATGCGGTCGTCCACTTGGGTGGAGCACCGATTGCGTCGCGCCGTTGGAATGCAAGGGTCAAGTCAGACATCTACGCGTCCCGAATATATGGGACCACTGGCATCATGAACGCACTTGCGTCGATGGACGCCCCTCCAAGGCGGATCATCGTTGGATCTGCGATCGGCTTCTACGGCAGCCGAGGGGAGACCACCTTGGACGAGAACGCTACTCCAGGGGAAGGATTTCTCGCGAAGGTGACCAAAGACTGGGAGGAGGCGGCGCTCGGTCATCCAATTGCCGATTCACTCGACGTCACCGCCGCACGCACTGGGCTCGTACTCGCTGGCACGGGTGGATTGCTCCCCCGCTTGGCGCTGCTGTTCAAGACAGGTCTTGGCGGAAGACTTGGAGATGGGCGACAGTTCATGAGCTGGATCGACATCGATGACGAGGTCGATGCGATCATATTTCTTCTCGACCACCCTGAAATCCACGGCCCGGTCAACTTGACCTCACCGAATCCGGTCACCAATGCGGAGTTCACGACAGCCCTCGCCCGAGCGCTCCATCGCCCCGCGATACTGACCGCCCCGGCCGGCGCAATCAAGGCGCTCCTCGGTCCGGAGATGGCGAATGACCTCCTCTTTGCGAGTCAGCGAGTTTCACCGACTCGACTGCTCGAGACCGGCTTCACGTTCACCCGCCCGAGTCTCGATGCCTCGCTCCTGTCCCAACTGGGTGGTTCGTAACGATTGCGAAGGATGGCGAACTGTTCTAACGTCATCCCATGACGATCTCCTACGCTGCTGGCGCAACTGACATCCCGTTACTCGGCGAAACCATTTCCGCAAATCTCCGTCGAAGTGTCGCTACGTATCCAACTCTCGAGGTGCTCGTCGACGTCGTCGCCGATGTCCGACTCACCTACGCGGAGTTCGACGTCGCTACCGACGAACTTGCTGCGGGACTTCTCCACCTAGAGGTCCACAAAGGTGACCGTGTAGGGATTTGGGCTCCAAACGTCGCGGAGTGGGTACTCCTTCAGTATGCGACCGCCAAGATCGGCGCCATCCTCGTGAACATCAATCCCGCATATCGAAGCGATGAACTGATCTACGCCCTGAATCAATCGCAGGTATCGGTATTAGTCACGCTCGAACGATTCAAGACCTCCGAGTACCGGCAGATGGTCGAGTCGTCCATGTCGCAACTACCGGCGCTTCGCAGAGTGCTCTACATCGATAGAGGTGACATCGCCGAGTTGCGGGCGGTCGGAAGGCAGCAGGGATTCGACGAGGTCGTCACGGTGGAACGCACGCTTGATTTCGACGACCCGATCAATATCCAATACACCTCAGGAACCACCGGACGCCCCAAGGGTGCGACACTCTCGCACTTCAACATCTTGAACAATGGCTACTTCGTCGGGGAGATGTGCCATTACACCGATGCCGACAGGATCTGCGTACCAGTCCCCTTCTATCACACGTTCGGTATGGTCATGGGCAACCTTGCGGCGACCTCCCATGGCGCTACGATCGTCATACCTGCGCCCTCCTTCGAACCTCATGCCACACTCGCAGCGGTCGAATCAGAACGTTGTACCTCGCTTTATGGCGTGCCAACCATGTTCATCGCCGAGCTTGCCAGTGAGGACTTCGCGCGGTTCGATCTGAGTTCACTCAGAACTGGCATCATGGCAGGCTCACCATGCCCCGTCGAAGTCATGAAACGCGTGGTCTCCGACATGCACATGGAGCAGGTCACGATCGCGTATGGCATGACGGAGACCTCGCCGGTCTCGTGCCAAACTCGGACGTCCGATCCTCTCGATAAGCGAATCGAAAGTGTCGGCACCGTGCATCCTCACGTCGAGGTCAAGATCGTCGATGCAACTGGGCATGTCACCGAGCGCGGAGTGGCTGGTGAACTGCTCACAAGGGGCTACTCGGTCATGCTTGGCTATTGGGACGACGACGAGAAAACCGCGCTCGCCATCGACAAAGCGAATTGGATGCACACCGGCGACGTCGCCATCATGGATGACGACGGATACGTATACATCGTCGGACGACTCAAGGATATGATCATCCGAGGCGGAGAGAACATCTACCCCCGTGAGATCGAGGAGTTCCTCTACACCCACCCGAACATTCGAGATGTCTCAGTAATCGGAGTCCCTGACCCGACCTTCGGCGAAGTCACCATGGCGTGGATCATCCTCAACGAGGGAGTCGAGACCAGCGAGGAGGAGATCAGAGAATTCTGCCGCGGCAAGATCTCCCATCACAAGATTCCCCAGTACATCAAGTTCGTTGATGCGTTTCCGATGACCGTCACCGGGAAAATTCAAAAGTACCTCATGCGAAGATCGGCCGAGGAGGAGTTGCACTTGGACGGCTCGACACTGTACTCCACCACACCTTCTCCTTGATCACCCCCACGCACGAGACGCAAGCGTTCGATCACCGGGCGAAGATGGAGTGTGCTCATATCGCCAATACGATGGTTCGCGCATGAGACCGACGATCGACACATGCCCCATCAATTGAGGAATCGTCACGAGACTTCAGCCGACCCAAATGTGCACGCCGGCCATAGGTGGTGCACACGAGCCGAGGCCGACTCGATCGCGGCGCATGCCGGACGCATACCCGGGAACACGACGCCACCCATGAAGACTTCATCGATGTCCACGTGAGGCGATTCGAATCCCGAGCCCTAAGTATCAGACGACTGCTCACGACCACGCTCGTTGGCGCGCGGCTGGTGGGTCTCACCTGGTGGTATCGCCTACGGGTGAGCATTGCACGCAACGAGCACCGAGATGATCTCATCGCTCGACAAAATGAGCGAGCGAGCGAGATGGTGAGGGAAAGCTTTTCGAACATGAAGGGCGTGGTCGCAAAGATTGGCCAGATGGCCAGTTATTTGACTTCCGACGTTCCCGAGCCTCTCGCGCAGGCGCTCTCGCAGCTCCAGCAGACCGCCACCTCCATGGAGTTCGAGGTCACCCGATCGATACTTGAGTCGGAGCTCCGTCGACCCCTCGAAAGCATGTTTCGGGAATTCTCAGAACAACCCTTCGCAGCGGCATCGATCGGACAGGTACATCGAGCGGTCACCCGAGATGGCCACGAAGTAGCCGTCAAGGTGCAGTATGTCGGAGTCGCTGAGATCCTGCGCGCTGATCTTTCGAACGTTGACTCGGTGGCCAGGCTGCTCGGCTTTGCGTTCCCGAAAATGGATACCTCGGCCATGGCGGCCGAGATCAGCGAACGCATCCTCGAAGAGCTCGACTACCTGCACGAGGCAGAGGTTCAAGACACCTTCGCGACGTACTACGAATCACACCCTCGAATCATCGTCCCCCACGTTCATCACCGACTCACGACCTCGCAGGTGCTTGTCAGCGACTACGTCCACGGCGCGAGCTTCGACGAAGCGATTCTCTGGGACCAGCCGCTCAAGGACATGCTCGGTGAGACCATCTTCCGCTTCGTATTTCGCTCCCTTTATCGAATGCACCGTTTCAACGGGGACCCCCATCCTGGCAACTATCGCTTCCTCCCTGACGGTCGGATAGCCTTCCTCGATTACGGCTTCTCCAAGAGCTTCGATGTGAGTGAGATCGAGCTCTTCGAAAGCCTTGTCAAGTCGATGGTGCTCGATCGCAACCCAGCCAGATTCACCGAGGTCGCTGCTTCCGCTGGCCTACTCGTCGATGCAGAAACTGTCTCACCTGAGGACGTCGCAGACTACTTCAGGATCTACTACGACATCGTACGTGAACGTGGACCACAGAGACTGACCGAGGAGTTTGCGGCAGAGGTACTTCGGCACAGTTTTTCCACGAGTCATCCATTGCGAAATCACGTCAATGTCCCACGAAGCTTCGTCGTCATTCAACGCATCAACCTTGGCATGTACGCAATTCTTGCCAAGCTCGGAGCGACGGTGGACTGGCGTGGGGTCGCCGAGGAGATCTGGCCATTCACTAATGCGTCACCGAATACATCGATTGGCGAAGAAGAGGCGCGGTGGCTGGCCAACCAATAACTACTCCGCGGGCACTGCCGAGGGATGGCCGAAATACTTCGCTGGGTCGCCGGTCATTCGACGCGCGGCTTCGAAACACCGAAGGAGCAGTTCGGGTACCTCAATAAAGGTCGGAAGTGGGAACACCGCGCTCACCACATCGAGTACTCCAATCCGGTCCCACATCTGATCATGGGTCCCGATCGCGACGATACCGGCGTCCGAAGTAACGATCTCGAAGCTGAACGGTCCATCCACAGATGCATACCACGCCTGGTTCGAGCTATCTCGAAGACGACTCACCGACGTAGGAACGTCGCCACCCCTCATCGGGCACACGCGAACCACGAGCGACGTACGGTGCGCATTCCTCGCGGACCGATTCTCACGAAGCGACTCTTCCATGAGGACGACTCCGTGACCGAACGAGGGGGGGTCCGTCGAGACATCTCGTCGTTCCTACCGCTGGGTCATCCACCATACCTGCACTATCGACACGGGAGCCATAGGGCTGAAGTGGAAGGACCATGCAAGAAGTGTCTCCAGCAAGGGCTAGTCCATCAGGACGTGAGCGGCACGAATCGAGCCGTGAAATGACGGAGTTGAGCAGGACTATCAACAATTCGGTAACCCCCAAGCGATGGGGCCATCTCTTTTACCGCGGTGCAAACCTCAATGACGTAGTCGATGTGGCTCTGGGTATAGGTACGACGCGGGATTGCGAGTCGAACGAGGTCCATCGCGGCGGCATGCTCAGTCCCGTCGGGGTGCATTCCGAACATCACGGTCCCTATTTCACATCCACGTATTCCTCCGAATTCATAGAGTGCAACCGCAAGGGATTGACCAGGGTATGCCAAAGGGTCGATATGCGGAAGAAGTGCACGGGCATCGAGGTAGACGGCATGGCCACCGGTAGGGCGAACGATTGGTATGCCCGCACGCGTGAGCGCGTCCCCAAGGTAGGAGGTCGAGGTGATTCGATACTGGAGATAACGATGGTCGATCGCCTCGTGCAGTCCGACCGCGATCGCCTCAAGGTCGCGACCTGCCAGTCCGCCATAGGTGGGGAATCCCTCGGTCAAGATCAACATGTTTCGGCACTGCGATGCCAAGTCTGGGTCATTACATGCGAGCCAGCCTCCGATGTTCCCAAAGGGATCCTTCTTAGCGCTCATCGTCATCCCGTCTGCCAGCTGTGCGATTTCACGGACAATCGATCTGATTGATCGATCGGCGTACCCAGCTTCACGCTCCCGTATGAACCAGGCGTTCTCGGCAAATCGACATGCATCGAGGAAGAGAGGGATCCCGTAGCGTTGGCATACCTCCTTGGTCGCGACAAGATTGTCCAACGAAACCGGCTGTCCCCCTCCCGAATTATTGGTGATCGTCATCATGACGACTGGGATGTGGTGCGCACCTCGCTCTTTGATCAACCGCTCGAGGGCAACGGTGTCCATATTGCCTTTAAAGGGGTGCTCGAAGGAGGGCTGGCGACCCTCTTCAATCACGAGGTCGACCGCTTCGGCGCCCGTGAACTCGATATTTGCTCGAGTGGTATCGAAGTGCGTATTCGAAGGTATGACCTTTCCTGGGCCACCAATCACCGAGAAGAGTATCTTCTCGGCAGCGCGCCCTTGATGGGTAGGAATGATCTCACGAAAAGGAAAGAGGTCGGTCACCGCGTCACGAAATCGCTCCCACGAAGGAGAGCCGGCATAGGACTCGTCACCATGTTGAATCGCAGCCCATTGGTCGCGGCTCATCGCCCCCGTGCCGGAGTCGGTAAGGAGATCAATGGTGACCATCGCGGCGGGAAGATTGAAGAGATTGTAACCCGCTGACTCGAGTGCAGTCCGTCGCGTATTCTCGTCAAGGATGGCGATCGGCTCGACCGAGTGAATGCGAAATGGCTCGATAATCGTCTTGAATTCCATCGGCGATCCCCTCCGAACGGCGTCTGCGCCTTGCCCTACGCAGACGAAGAATGTGAACTCGCAAATGGAAGCCTGTCAGACCAAGAGGCACCAGTCAAAAGTTGTCCCACATGCCCCATACGAGCCATTTCTCACTGGTACGATGCGTCGGTTCACAGGTACGCATGCGCTCGACGCGAAAGAGGCTCGAAGAATCGGACCGACGTCGCGCCACTGCGCGCAACCTCGATGTCCCACACCGAACCCTTCGAGGAAAGTATGGGCTCGGGGAGATACT
>JBMFXL010000059.1:0-7776 GCA_049964275.1 Acidimicrobiales bacterium
CCGCTACCAGCCATCACTTGCATAGTCGGTGGACCACAAAAGGGGGACCCCTCACGACTGGTAATGCGAGTATCACGAGATCCGACGAAACTCATCGCTTGGTTACCTGCCTCCTGCAGAGTACGCTCGGATCTGCAATCACCGATTGAAACCCGAGGGCTCTCAGAGCGACTGGGACTAAATGAGGGGGGCACTCCAGACCGAATCAGCTCATTCGCCATCGACTCCAGAAGGACCGTTGCCGAGGTCGCGAGAGAGCTCTCCGTTGGAAAGAACTCGCTCTATCGCTAGGTCCGCGACGAGCGAAGACGCTTGGAAGCAGCGTCGTCATCTGGCGAGGATCCCCTCACCCCAGGCGAACGCCAGGAGCTCATCAGTCTTCGGACCGAGCTGTCTGAGCTGCGTAAAGACAACGAGTTCCTGGGAATCCGAGCGACGTAACAACACATGCGAAGCCACCTAGCAAAGGAGATTTGCATAGGTGGAAGTAGAATGCACCAACTTCACGATCTGTCGCATAGCGAGAATGCTCAAGGTCCCCCGTGCTGGGTGTTACCTCTGGCCCTTTCGAAGAGAGAGCCTCTCCATCTCCGAACAGCGCAGACGAGATCTTGCCATCATGATCTTGGCTTGTCACAGAGACTCGAACGGCACCTATGGCGCACGGAGGATCACGTCGGACCTGTGTGAAATGGGTGAACCCGTCAGTCCCCACAACGTCGCAACTCGCATAAGAGAGCTCGGGATAGAACGCATCTCTCCCCGGAACTTCAAGGTCGTAACGACGCTCCATCGTCCGAGTGCCACCTAAGACTTAGCCCAGTAACCTTCCGAAGCCTTCGAGGCAGCAAGCGCATCCGCATTCTCGAAACCAGGTGCCATCGACGCACTCGTACCAGCCAACACTTGATGATGCTCGATGTTGAGCAGTCTCAACCAGCTCTGTTGCCCCATTGTCAAGGAGATGAAGTAGCCAAGCTCGACGAGTTCCGGTTCGCTGAAGTGGGCATTGAGTCGGTCCCAAAATGCATCATCGGTGTTCAAGCGCCACGTGATCGCTTCGGCATAGGAGAGTGCGGCCTTCTCACGATCGGAGTATCGATCAGAGGACTCGAAGTTGACGAGTTCGTCATACTTTGCCTCAGCCAGGCCTTCCTTCGCAGCCGCCTCGGAGCGCTGGTTTCCGCAGTACTCGCACTTGACTGAGCGAGACACGTACACTCGACAAAGCTCTTTCAACGCGTGATCGACCACACCATTGCGAAAGACACCGTCCCATGCATTCGCAAAGCTCCAGAACGCTGCCGGGACATGGGCACGAATCGCCGAGCTTTCCGGCCGAGGAGTACCAATTCTTGCACATCGCTCAAGCTCGGCCCGCATCTCGTCATCGAGCTGTTCGACAGGAACATAGCTGATCCGTTGCTTCATGACGCCTCCCAAAAATCGCACCACAAACGATTGTTACCGGAGGCTAGCAAAGCACTGGAGCGCGCGCAAGTGAACTCCTTAGCGCGAAAGATAGCTCTCGACGAAGCTCTCTACCGGAACAGGTCGTCCGAAAAGATACCCCTGGAGAAAAGTACAGCCGTATGACGAAAGGAGATGGTCCTGCTCGCTCGTCTCCACGCCTTCGGCCACCGTGGCCAAGGAGAGTGCATCTGCAAGCGCGATGATCGCTCGCACGACGCCGACGTCCTGGAGGTCATTGGGCGTACCGCTGATGAATTCCTTATCGATCTTGATGATATCGACGGGATGCCGCCGCAACCGGTCAATCGAGGAGAATCCAGTGCCGAAGTCATCGATCGAGAGAGTCACTCCAATGTCTTTGAGCGCATAAAGGGCCTCGACGTTGTACTTCATGTCCTCCATTGCCACGCTCTCGGTGAGCTCCACGACCAGCTGCGACGCGGGAACATGAAAGCGCTGCAGTGCATCACTCACAGTCTGGGCGAACGAACCATCGAGGAGTTGAATACCCGACACGTTGATCGACGCAGCGAAACTGGGATCGATCTCCCGGAACCGCGCAAGGTGCTCCACCGTCCGTTCCAAAACGAACTGCCCAAGTCGCGCAATGAGTCCCGTTTGTTCCGCAAGCGGAATGAACATTGCAGGTGATTCGACTTCGCGACCATCTACTCTCCAGCGGAGCAGCGCCTCAGCGCCTGTAACCGCCTTGGTGGCACTCGTGACGATCGGTTGGAAGTACACGTCGAATTCGCCTTCGTCGAGGCCCCGATGCAACGCCCTTGTGCGAGCCATGGTGTCACTTGAGAGCAAGGAGGCGACGCTTGCAGGTTCCTCGAGACATGCACGAGCACGACCTTGCTGTTTGGCACGCGACGAAGCCGCGTCTGCTCGCGCAATAAGGCGACTTGGGTCATCACCATAGCTACCTACGGACACGCCCACACTGATAGTCGCATAAATCTCTTCGGGTTTGCCGTTCAACCCAAGCACGCCGATGGGCCGATCGAAGGACTGCGTAAGACGAATTCCTTGCTGAAGTGCAGCGCCATATCCTTCAACAAGGCGAAACATCACCAAGAACTCGTCTCCTCCGAAACGCCCAACGACACCTTCTTCGCCCACTACCTCTCGAAGACGATCACCGATCCGAGAAAGGACGTAGTCGCCTCCTGCGTGCGAAAGACCATCGTTGATGTACTTGAACCGATCAACATCGATGTAGCAGAGAGCCAAGGAACCATCTTCGAACTGGAGCCTGGCGAGTTCGAGTGCCACCATATCGGTGAAGTGCTCGCGATTGGGCAGGCTGGTAAGGGGGTCGACGTTACTCGCCGCATGTCCTATGACCCGGCCTCCGAGTCGTTCATCCCGGATCCGACACCAACCCCCTATCACAGAGGATCGAGCATCACCACCGATACGAAGAAACAGACCCTCCAGAGCTACCGTCGGCCCCTCCGCACCGTATTGAAAGGCGACATCACCCTCCCATCGACCGGTCCCAAGCACCCCGTCCAGGATCGACGGCCACCGCTCGGAGAGTTCATGAGCCGAAAGCACGTCTTTCATGCTGAGCCGAGTGATATCCACCTCGGGCGTGATCCCAAGGAGATATCGCCCGCCGTAATTTAGGTAACGAACGTTCGAGCGGTCGTCAACGAGCAGGTAGAGGTCGTATGGCGATCCATCCGAGGGAATCCCGAGACGCGATTCCTGTTCGCCATAGCCCGTCACTCAGCAAGCCACCAAAGCACACTTTGCGTCACTACCCGAACACAAGTCACTGCCACGGGCCCACTCTAGGTGAGCTACGTCCGAAGGTCAAGGTTTATCCATCAACTGTTTCAATTAGTCAGGTACTCTTCGAACGTTGGCGGACCTGTGCGCTCGGGCCTAGTATCTCCGCAACGATCTTCGCAAGCCAACGAGGAGACCCATGACCACCGCCGAGCAGATGCCTTCCTTCGCAGCCCGAATGGCATCTCTTGACGGCAGTGGACTTGCCGCCATTCTGGCACTTTCGGGCTCGAGTGATACGGTGAATCTTTCGGGGGGATTTCCGGAGACCACGCTGTTTCCCGCCGACGCCCTGTCGACGCTTTGTCAGGAAGTCCTTTCCAATCAACCCGAGGTCGCCCTTCAGTACGCTCCTCTTCGAGGTCTCCCTGAACTCCGTGCCGAAGTCGCAGACCGCCTCAAGGCTGACCTTGGCCGAGACATAGACAGCGGCGAGTTCATGATCACGAGCGGGGGGATCGAAGGGATCGAGCTCTTGGCTCGTAGCTTCCTCGATCCGGGAGATGTCGTCGCGGTGGAGGCACCTACGTACCTCGGTGCACTTTCAGGGTTTCGAACCCACGGTGCCTCCCTCTTTGAGGTTCCGATCGATGACAACGGGCTTTCCACCGATCACTTGGCGGAGGCGCTAAAGATGGGGCTCCGCCCGAAGCTATGTTATGTGATTGCCGATCATCAAAATCCCTCCGGTGCACTCATGAGCCTCGAACGACGTCGTCATCTCGTCGAGCTTGCCGCGAGATACGGCTTCTACGTGGTCGATGATGTCGCCTACCGTGAGCTGAGCTTCGATGGTGCGACCCTCCCCTCACTCGCGTCCCTCGATCCCTCGGTCGTCATCCAGGTCGGGACGTTCTCCAAGACCTTCAACCCCGGTTTCCGACTCGGATGGCTCCTCGCCTCGCCTCGTCTCATCGACCAGTTCGCAACTGCCAAGCAAAATACGGATCAGTGTGCGAGTGCATTCGGACAGCTCTTACTGAGCTCGTATATCTCGACCGGCCTTCTCGATGAAACGGTCGTTCGCGCTCGAGCGCACTACGGCGCACAAGCACACGAGATGGGTCTCGCCTTAGAGGCACACCTCGGCAGTAGTACAACCTGGATACGCCCTCGCGGAGGCTTCTTCTACTGGGTAACGTTCAACGAGCAAGTAGACATGCGTGCGCTTAAGTCCCAGGCGGAGCAGCGGGGGGTGGCGTACGTACCGGGAGAGCTCTTTTATGCGAGCTCGCGAGGGAAAGGGTCCGTTCGACTCTCGTTCTCGCGGGTGCCCCATGCCAACATCGAATTCGGCATCCGGCGGTTGGCCGCCACCGTAGCGTCGTCCGACCATAACGAGTAGACAAGGAGAACCAGTCAATGACCACGGAGTCAGAGCACTTTTCCACCCATGCAAGTGGCACACCGACCGCTCCCGGACGATTCTTGCGTGTCGAGGACACGTCGCCGGTCGAGTTCCTTCCTGGACTCACCTTCCAGCCCGTACTTGGCGAGGCGGTGCTCGCCAACTTCGTCCACTTTGCGCCTAGCGCACAGGCACCACGGCATGTCCACGAGGAGGAGCAGATGGTGATCGTACAATCCGGAGAGCTCTACTTCGAGATCGATGGAGTGACTCGCGTGCTTCGAGAGGGCGACGTCGCCGTCGTTCCGCCCTGGGTGAGTCACTCGGCCTGGACCACCGACGTCGCGTGCAGGGAGATCGATATTTTCACCCCGCCGAGAAAGACTCTGCTTGCAATGGTTCCCGACGCAGACGAGAAGTAGGCCGCGTTGGACCTGGGCCTCCAGGGTGCGCGTGCAATCGTCACTGGTGGATCGAAGGGCATCGGCTTTGCGGTCGCTGACCAACTGCTCGACGAAGGTTGCAAAGTCGCCATCTGCGCAAGGGACGAGACTGCACTCACGAACGCAGCGTCCACGCTCCTCTCACGGCGTCATGACTCGACCCTCTTCGCCACCGCATGCGACGTGACCGATCCGCTGGCACTTGAAGCCTTCCTCATCAAGGCAACCTCGCGCCTTGGAGGTCTCGACATCTTGGTCAACAATGCCGGCGGTGCAACTCCAGGGAACTTCGAGGCGCTGACGGACGAGCAGTGGTACGCCGATGCAGAACTCAAGCTCATGAGTCAGATCAGAGCGGTTCGTGCCGCGCTCCCCTTCCTCAGGCAGAGCGACCGACCGCGCATTATCAACGTGAATGCCATCTATGGTCACTCCCCCGATCCCAACTTCCTCGCTTCATCGGTCAACCGTGCGTCATGCCTCGCGTTCTCGAAGGCACTCGCTGATGAACTCGGACCCGAAGGGATACTCGTCAATAGCGTCAACATCGGGTTCGTCAGCACACCTCAGTGGGAGCGTATTGCGAGCAAGCGAGGCGACGGTCAATCACCCGAAGCCTTGACCGACAGCTTGGCGAAGGAGTGGATCCCACTCGGCCGTTTTGGGAGACCAGAGGAGGTAGCCACGCTGATCGCCTTCTTGGCGTCGCGGTGCGCGAGCTATATCAGTGGCGCATCAATCGACGTCGGCGGGGGATTCGGCTCGCGCGGTTGAGCTTCGGTTCCACCTTGGTCGCCCAAGGCGACCTCCTCGCCTACCATAACAGTCTCATCACTCATACCATGACGTGGAATTGAAAGCGAGACCGTATCCGTGGGCGCACTCCTTGCTCTGCTCTCGAGTGCGGTATGGGGTTCCGCAGATTTCGGGGGCGGCATGCTCTCGCGAAGGATGCCTCCGATTGCGGCTGTCCTTTACTCCCAGGGCTTCGCACTCGTCGCGGTCATCGTTGTCGTCGTCACCACCCGCTCGTTTCATCTTGCTCAGGCGCTCTGGTGGGCGGTGTTCGCGGGCGTCGTAGGCCCACTCGCACTCACCCTGTACTATCGAGCGCTCTCCATCGGCCCCATGGGGGTGGTCGGGCCGGTCTCCTCTACCTCTGGGCTCGTCCCGATCGTGATTGGGCTCGCCCTCGGCGAGCATCTCTCACCCCTACGGATCGTCGCACTCATCGGTGCCATCGTCGGCGTGGGCGCAGTGAGTGCATCACACTTCGCAGGCTTTCACCGCGAGAACATGAAGGTGATTGCCTTGTCGCTTGGCGCTGCACTCGGCTTCGGTCTTGCCTTCGTGGGACTCACGCAGGCTTCAACGGTGAACACATTCGACGTGCTCCTCGTGCAACGGACGACCAACTTCCTCCTCATGTTACCCATCGCGCTCGTCAGTGGAACGAAGTTACGCGTTCCTATGAGACACGCCTCCCTCCTTGCGGTCGTCGGCATCGCGGACGTGAGCGCAAACGGTCTCTACACACTCTCGAGTACCTTCGGCCAGCTGGCACTCGTGGGCGCACTTGGATCGGTCTATCCGTTGGCGACCGCAGTGCTTGCCGCGATCTTTAATCACGAACGTCTCACGCCAACCCAACTCGGAGGCGCGGCACTGGTCATCGTGTGCGTCGCAATTGCAGCGGTAGGGTGACGGGATTGGCTATCCTTCGTTAAGGCGATACGCCTCGAGCGGGAGATCGCTCACGAGACGTCGAGCAATGCTGATCGCATCCTCCTCCCCTATTCGGTGCTCGCTTACCAATCGAGCTAAGTAGGAGGCATTGATCCGCCGCGCGACGTCATGTCGACCAGGTATCGACAGAAACCCACGCGTGTCGTCGTTGAATCCCACCGTGTTGGCGAAGCCTGCCGTTTCACTCACTGAGGACCACCACCGTAGCATCGCGTCGGGTGCGTCATAGAACCACCATGGTGGACCGAGCCGAAGCGCGGGGAAGTAGCCCGCAAGCGGTGCCAGTTCACGGGAATTGACTGTCTCATCGAGTGTGAACGCAATAAGCCGAAAATTGGGATGATGACCCAACCGGTTGAGCACTGGTCGCAATGCGTCAGTCATATCCACCCTTCGGGGAATGTCTGCTCCAATGTCGGCCCCGTAGCGATTGAAGCCCAACGCGTCGTAGTTGCGCACGCTCCCGGGGTGCAACTGCATCACCAGGCCATCCTCCGTGCTCATCTCAGCCATCATCATCAACATGTGGGCGCCGAAACGACGGGCCTGCGCCTCACTTGCCTCGCCACGCCGAAGAACGCGATAGATCGCGCGCGCCTCGGTGTGATCAAGCTCGAGGAAGTCCGGGAACTCAGGTCCATGATCGGTGGCGGTCGCACCACGCGACCGGAAGTAGGCACGTCGATCCCGGAGCGCCTGGAGGTAGTCACCGTAGTCCTCGACGTCACGGCCCGAGATCCGACCAAGCTCAGACACCGCTGCCCCAAAGTTGGGATGCATCGGGTCGATGACTGCGTCAGGTCGAAAGGTCGGAATCACGCGTCCTGTCCACCCCGACGAGCCAACTCGGTCGTGTGCCAAGAGATCGGACCGCGCGTCGTCAGTGGTCGCCAAGGTATGAATCCCAAAGCGTTTGAAGAGCGCGCGAGGACGAAACGACGGATCGCTGAGACGCTCGACGACTTC
>JBMFXL010000060.1:0-6005 GCA_049964275.1 Acidimicrobiales bacterium
ACGTGCGGTGGCGAACAGCCACGCCCGGAAATCGCGATCATCCCCTTCGAAGCTGGTGATGCCCTTGGCCACCGACATCCAAACCTCTGCCGCAAGATCCTCCGCAATCGCGGGACTCCGTCCCTTGAGAAATCGTAGCAACGGTGGATTGAAGTGCACATAAAGCGCAGTGAGTGCGTCCTCATCGCCGAACGACGCCCGTCGCACGGCACGCGACAGCACATCTGAGGACTCGTAGTGCTGCTCAGCGAGCGCACGCACGGCGCGATCCATGGAACCATCCGATCGAGTCGCCTCTCCCGAGCGAAAGCGTCCACTGGCCGTATCTCGACTGCCGTCGAGTGAGCCTTGCCCACTACCCGCCATGATCCGCCTCATGATAGCTCGTTCGGCGATCGGTCGACCATCTGACTACCACGCTCCGTGCGAGCAGCCCCTTCGCCACCATTCTCATCGACACGCAGGTCGCACACCTGAACCCACGGTGCGTGCGTGACCACCGACGGCGAGATCCACCAGCCATGAGGCAACATCGGTCTGTCTCCACCGTACGTACGACGAGTCGAACAGGAAAGTATCTCAGCCCCAGCCCATCCTCGGCCCGTAGCAGAAGTCCACCTGACCTCGCGTGGTCAGGCAATAACAGGAACGGCCCGCAGTCCTACTACTCAGTGCATCACTCCACGTGATCGAACCAGGAGGTTTCTCCCTCGGAGATAGCCATGTGCACCATCAATCGATCCTCGGTGGCACCGTGCCAATGCCGCTCACCCGCCGGAGCGAATACCCGATCCCCCGGGCGCAGGCTCTCGAGCTCTCCTCCCTCACGCTGAATACGCCCCTCACCCTCCATCACATAGAGGGTCTGACCAAGTTCATGAGAGTGCCACGCCGTTCGGGCTCCCGGCATGAAGTGCACCAAGCCAATCGAGAACCGATTCTCTCCATGGCCCGAAGCGATGGCATCAACATAGACCTCCCCTGAGAACCGATCACTCGGACCTTGCGTCGTCTCCGAGCGAGTCAAACGCTCCACAGTGCCTCCCTCCAATTGAGCACTACCACACCAGATCAGCGTGCAGTGGTGCTCTCATGGTACGCGGGGTCACTCACTCCCGGGCATCACGCACCTGCGAGGAGATCCAACGCGCACCCATCACCAGACCTCGTGCGCTGCTACGGTAGAAAGATGAGCGCGCTTGAGCCTTATGTGTTCTTCGACGGGGACTGCGCCGAGGCCATGGCCACCTACCAGGGATGTTTCGGTGGAACGCTCACCCTCGTCCGGGTGGGCGACCTCCCTTCACCACCACCTGGAAATCCCCGTACCGACCTCATCACGTATGCACGCCTCGTCGCTGGGGATCTCATCTTCTCGGGCTCGGATTGGCTCGCCACGTCCCGTGAACGTCGCGTCGGAACGAACATCGCCCTTTTGGTCACGGCCCCTGATCTCGCGACGCTCGATCGGTACTTCTCGACGCTCGAAGAAGGTGGACCGACCGATGAACGCCAATCACCCAGCGAGATGTCATTCGGCACCTATGGTGCACTCACTGATCGGTTCGGAGTCCGCTGGATGTTCCGAGCACCGCTGGCAGAAAAAGCGGGCGACTAACCCCTAGTCCAGGAACGCGGAGACCATTCCTGGCAGGACAGGGTCGTAGTAGACGTCGTAGTGGGTACGACCGGGGAGAACCGCCAGCTGTGAGGCTGGTCGCTTATCGCTGAAGAACCCGACCTCGTGATGCCCTCCACCAAGTAGGTGCCAGAATGAAAGCCACGCGCTCGGTGAGATGGCGTCGGCATCGGCGTACACCACGAGCATCGGTACAGTCGATGTCGAGAGCGCGTCCGACCAGTCGTAGTCCCGAGCGAGTAGGGCCCCCATGAGATCCATGAGCTCCGGAAAGCGCTCGGGCTCGGGAGCGAGAGCAGCCCAGGTCTGATAGAGCGGGCTCTGGGGGAACGCCTCGAACTGTCCACGTCCCATGGTCAGGAAGTTCCGCCGCACCTCCGGGAACCACCCGTCATGGCGATGCGTCACCGAGACGAGTACTCCTCGACGCACTCGGTCCGGTGCATCGATGGCAAATCGCAGCGCAGCATGTCCGCCAAGTGAATAGCCCATGACATCCACTTCTTCGAAGTCAAGCTCATCGCAGAGTGCGATCAGATCCTGCGCGAAGTGTTCATAGCGAAGCGGCGACCCGAAAAGCCCGTTCGACATGACCCTCAAGCTCCACCGTGATGACCTCCCGGGATGGAGCAAGATGGTTCACGAAGGAGCGCGAGTCGTCCACGGTGCCGTAACCGCCGTGAATCACGATGAGCGGGACGCCTCCAGAACCTGAGCGCTCGACATACATATCGAGTCGTCCGAGTGCAACGAACCCACCGTTCCGTTCAACCTCGTCCATTGGATCCCCCCACTTTTGTGCTCAGTTACCCACACCGGTGGTGCAACCGAAGGCGAGTCACCTCGCTAGGCGTGCGGTGACTCTTTGACCTTGATCTCTTCCCCTTCGAGCAGCATGAGTCGGATCTCACGGAGCGCTTCCTTCCGACGCTCCTTGTCCAGTCGATCGACGAACAAGATGCCGTCAAGGTGATCGGTTTCGTGAGCCAACGCGCGAGCGATCCGATCGGTTCCTACCACTTCGAGGGGCTCTCCATGGAGGTCGAATCCCTGTGCCACGACTCGACGAGGACGGGGCAGCTCGTAGACGACTCCGGGGATGGAAAGACAGCCCTCGTCGTCCTCGATCTCCTCCTTCGATTGCTCGACCAGTACCGGATTGATAATGTGTCGCACGGTCATATGGTCCTCGGACTCCTCGTCGTCGACGCCATAGACGAAGATCCGAAGTCCGACTCCGATCTGGGGAGCTGCCAATCCCGCGCCGTTCTCATCCATCATGGTGTCCTCGAGATCCTCCACCAGACGTCGGATCGAACGATCGAAGTCCTCCACCTCCACCGCTCGCTGTCGCAGGATCGGATCACCAAACATTCGTAGTGGTCGCACGGTCATTGCCCCAGGCTACCAGCAACCATGCCTACAAAGAGGCGGAGCCGCCGGGTTCGTAGGCCTTACGCCCTACCTCAGAACTCGGGCCCACAATGGAGGAGCTCCCAAGGGAATCACTCAGATCACGTACCCAAGCGCAAAGCCGTCATAGCCTTTCTCGCCCACGGTCTGGATCGCCGTAGCGACCACGCGGGAGGAGGAACCCATCAAGGCAAGCATGGAGAGTACACCTTCGGTCTCCGGAGACGACGAGGGTTGGTTCACCACCTCACCGCTGCGGACGACGTTGTCTGCGACGATGAGGGTACCCGACTGTGAAAGTTCGAGTGCTCGCTCGAAGTACTCGGGGTACTGCTCCTTGTTGGCGTCGATGAAGATGAACTCGAAAGGCGCGTCGTCCCGGCTGATCATTGCGCCCAAGCTATCGAGTGCAGGGCCGACCGTGATCTCCACAAGACCCCCAATACCTAGCCGGTCGAGATTCTCGCGGGCGACCCGCGCATGGCGTTCGGAGAACTCGAGCGTATAAAGGCGACCGTCATCGGGAAGCGCCGAGGCAATCCAGCCCGAAGAGTAACCACCCAAGGTGCCTATCTCGAGCACACGCCTAGCCCCAATCGCTCGAACCAGGATATGGAGGAATCTTCCCTGTGGGGCGGAGACATGGATAGGCGGAAGGCCCTCACGAAGGGAGTGGGCAACCACCTCTTCGAAGAGGTCATCACCGATCAGCAGTTCTCCAAAGAGCAGGTCAACCGCACGCCAACTGGGATCATCGGGCATCGTTCCACCTCCTGGTCAGTCAACACGCCACTCTAGGCCGCACCGACGCCTTCGTCCAACGCACGCAGAGCAAACTTCGCGTCGACCCATTGGGGCCACCCGCTATCTCGACAAAGCCTTTGAGGCCTTAGGACTCCGAAGCTCATTACCGAACTGCCATGGCGTCGCGTCGTCACCAATAAGTTCTTCGAGTGCGGAAGCGACCGCTTGGGTCAGTTCCTCTACCGAGCACGGCGCATCGGGGTCCACACGAAGTGCCGGCGCGAAGCTGACGACGTGTTGGCCGGATTCCCTGACTCGCACCACACACGGAACAATGGGTGCACCAACCTTCCGTGCGAGCACTGCGGGCCCGGGAGCAAATGGCACTTCCCTTCCGAGAAACCGAATAGGCACGCCGTTGCCAGAGACGTCGTAATCCACCAGTAACAACGCGGAGCCCCTATGGGATAGGACCTCTCGAATCACCTGGAATGGCCCTTCGTCCGAGCGGACAATGGGGTCGCAGCCAAGCTGCCGGTCGATCGCAAGCTGCCAGCGTTCGAGTACGGGTGGTGACATCCTTACCACCACGAATCCGACTTCGCCGAAAGCTCGCGCCACTCGTGATATCCACAGCTGCATACCGAAGTGCGCCGATGCAAGCACGACGCCTTGACCACCTTCATGCGCGGCCTTCAGATGCGCAAGACCTTCCACCACCATGAGCTCATCGCGCTCGTCTTCGGTGTAGTAAGAACTCGCCGCCTTGTCCAACCAGTACCGCACGAACCAGCCAAATGAACGGATCGTCGCTCGCTCCACCGAAGGCACCGAAGCCCTTTCGCCAAGCGCTCCACGTTGTGCCTCCCGAACGACGGCTCGATGGTCTCGCTGCAGCAGGTAGAGCAGGAACCCGACGAGGAATGCCACGCTCGACAACATGCGAGGGGGCATGGTTCCGCAGACCACAGAGACAATTAGGAAGGGTCGCAGGAATCGCGCCTCCTTGGGCGTATTCGCATGTGCCAACCCGGCTCGGACGAACGCAACGGCTCGACCGAGCCGACGATGCTCAGATCGATTCTTCGACAACTGACCTCACCCCGATAAAACACGCGGTTTACCCCGCCTGTTTCATCGAAAGCAAGTTATCACGACCTTAGAGGTTCATTTGCCCTATTTTCGCATTCGATTCGCATCTTCTCACCGCGGGAGGAGATCGCCGAGCCATCCCACGACGAAATGACCGCCAAAAATGAACTGGTCCCCGGGAGAAACTCCCAGGGACCAGACATTTCAGCGGCGTGCGCTTTCTACTTCCTTACGAAGAGCAGGCCTCGTCGCCGGAGTTGGGTACCCATGATGAGGGCCGCACCGATCAGGGCCGCGATTGCCGTTCCCCACCAGTATGCGGCGGAACGCCACGGCTCACCGGTATGAGTGGAAGGCACCGTGACGGTGGTCGTTCCGCTCGAAGCCGAGCTTGCCGAGGTCACCGTGACCGTTGGCGCCGTCACCTGGATGGTGGCGCTCGCCGTAAGCGGCGGAAGACCATCACCTGGATCGGTGAGCGTTGCGGTGTTGGTCAGGGTCCCAGAGGCCGAACTCGACACGGAGACAGGAACCGTCACCGATCCGAGCACCGGATCGCTCTGCCCACCAGCAGCGGGGGTGAATGTACAGGTCACACTCGAGGAGGTGGACGTACAGCTCGCACTGGCGAACCCACTTCCGGTCACCGTTGGCGTGCCGTTCACGGTCAGTCCGGCCGGCATGGGATCGTTGATCGTCATCGGGTTCGAGACGGTACCCGTCACCTGACCGGTGATCATGAAGCTGTCGGTACCACCAGCAGGCGCAGACGGCTGCGCAGCGGTCTTCGACAGCGTCGCGGTCGGAGGTCCGTTGGATGGCAGGCCGGAGGTCGGATTGACGGTGTCGGAAGCTGTCACGTCTGGGGCAACCTGCGTCGTGCCACAACCGTTGGAACCTTCGGCACAAAGTCCCTGGAAGGAGTTGGACAGCGTCGCGATATTCGTGGTCGCAGTTCCCACCGGTCCGTTCGCGGTCGCGGTCACCACGATGGACGGGAAGACGTACCCCGGTGCGAGCGACGTGGAGCCCTCGTTGACCGTACAGTTCACCGTGCCACTACCACCGGCGGTCGAAGTGCCTGACACGAGGTTACAGAGCCACGGCATCTGACCAG
>JBMFXL010000060.1:6015-7709 GCA_049964275.1 Acidimicrobiales bacterium
TGCCCGGCGTCGTAGCGGCCACAGCGGTCGCAGTGACTCCGGTCGGCATTGGATCGTTCAGGGTGTACGTACCGTACCCATCCGCAGGCGATGTCGCGCTGATGCTCGGGGTAATCGTGTAGGTGAAGGACGTATTGACAACCGGTTGTCCATTCGCACTGTCAGTCTTCGTCAGCGCATTCAGCGGCGTCTGGTTGGTGAAATACGTCGGTGCGCCATTGACAACCGCGAAGTCATCAGTACTTATGACCGGCGTGGTGGTCGGATTCACGGTCGTCAGCGTGACGGAAGTCGTCGACGGCATGACCGTGCTGGGATCGAAGAATCCGAACTGGAAGTTCGTGCCATGCGCACCTTCGACATCACCTGAGACCAGCCAAAGGCTATGCGATGAGGCATCATAAATCAGGCCCTCGAGCGCTGGCGACGAGGCGTTGGTAACGGAAAGGTACTCGCCGACATAGGACGACTTCGGCTTCTCGGGATTCTGGGTCAACGGAATCACGCCGACTGCGCCCTCAAGTTTCCGGAGGAACCAAAGCTCCGGACCATTGGACGTGTTCACCACGGTCATGTCCGCGAAGTCATACGCCTTCACCGTCGGCACCGTGTAGGTGATGTAAGGGGAATTCAGCCCCGTGTTTGAAAGGGAAGCGAGATCGTACTGAAAGACCTGGTTGCCCTGGCCTTTAATCAGGAGGTAGCCATTCCAAGCCGTGATCTCGGCGGAGATCCGAGTCGGAATGGCGTATGGGGTCGCGACCGACGAACCCGGCGATACCTTCCAGATCGTTCCGTTACTGCCAGTCACCTGGGAATCATGCCCAATGGTGGTGAAGTAAAGGCTCCCATTGGACTGCCAGACCGTATACGAAGACTGGCCGCTGAAGCTGTATCCCGCGGGAGCGGTCACGCAAGTGGGCGGGGTCTTCAGACCGAGCTCAAATGGAGTAAACGGCGCCGGGAACAAGTTGGATGGCGCCACGTTGGTCGCGATCACTGGGCACGAGGTTGAGCCCTGCTGCACCGTAAAAATGGTATTACCGATAGCAAGTTGGTCGTAGAAGCCAGTGCCCGTCATGGATATGTACCTGGTGAGGTTGATGTAGCCAATCGCCGAGTGCGGACTGGCTGCCGCGTTCTCCACCAACAGGCCATCCTTGACGCTGTCGGTCCACATATTGCCCTGCTGATCGACCACGGTCTGCTCAAAGGAAGTCGTCCCCGGGTTTACGACCGGAGGACTTAGATTGATCAGATTGGACAAATTAAGCGCCACTGGCGTCGGTGTAGACGCCGGAGACGCCGAGGCGGTCCCTGATAATGCCGTTGCCGCGGCGATCGTCGAGACTCCTAAGAGTCCCGCCGAAGCCACAACGGCTCCCAACTTCTTAAACATCACGCTTCCTTCTTCCAGCTATCTCGAAATGAATCGAGAAAAACGACAGACAACATCAACTTCTGCTAAAGCTACCACCACTTTGTGCCGAAGAAAAGAGGTTAGGCTCGAATTCGCAAGGATTTCGGGCTTTTTCGTCGCGCTCAGTGACATTTGTGCCTCGGATGACCGAGATGAGTGAACGAATTGTCGACCTTAGAGGTCAAAGTTCACGTGAAGTGTGCAAGCTCACCACTTCAGCTGAGGGGGTCCCCCAAAAATGGTCCACCCCTTATGCAAGTCCGAGGCCCCAGAA
>JBMFXL010000061.1:0-7622 GCA_049964275.1 Acidimicrobiales bacterium
GTTGTTGACCCTCCGTCTCGAACACGAGAGAGTTGATCCCCTGATCTCCTGGACAATTCGATTAGCGATTGAGGCCGACGGTCGGGACTATGCCTGTCCGTGGAGCCGGTGCCCGTTGCGCAGTGGTGCCCGGCCCCGATGGTGCCGGTGCAGTTCCAAGATGCGAGCCTCGGTCGATCCAGCGATCCGTGTTGGAGAGCGTCGAGGGAGGCGCGACCGCTCTTGGAGCCCCTCAAGTCCTCCTGACTCATATCGTGCAAGCAAGCTAGGGACCCTGTGGCGCTCACGCCGAGCTTCTGGGCGAACTTGGTGACTGAGTAGCCGTTGCTCGTGACTCATAAGACGGCGTCGTAACGTTGTTCCATCTTTTTGCTCAACTCCCGGAACATCTGGCCCCTTTCGCTTTCTCTAGCGAAGCCAGAGACCTCGGTGGGTGTCAAGCATGTCTTGAAACAGTGTCAAGGATGTGTCGAATGACCGTAAAGGATGTTTCGATGCTTTTTGTCAAGCATCTGTCGGATCTCTACATTCTCTGAGCCGACGGAGGGATTTGAACCCACGACCTGACGATTACAAATCGCCTGCTCTGCCAACTGAGCTACGCCGGCGCCGTTCCGAAGATTGTAGCCATTGTGTATGCAGAAGGGGTCGGCCCGAGGACCCATGGGCCGACCCCTTCCCTCGTCGCGAGAGCGACGTCAGTTCGACGATGGCACCTCTGAAGGGGTAGTCGTCGTGACGTTGATCTTGCGAGGCTTCGAAGACTCCGCAATTGGAATCTCCAGTCTGAGCACGCCATTGTCGTAGGATGCCTCGACATTGGTCGAGTCCAACTCGCGACCGAGATAGACCGTCCGACGGAAGGTTCCGTCGAAGCGCTCAGCGATGATGGCTCGATTGGCCGACTTTCTGGCGACGTGACGCTCTGCCGCAACCGTGAGCACATTTCGCTCTGCAGTGATATCGATGGATCCTGGCTCTACGCCAGGAAGATCGATCTCGACGACGTATCTGTCACCCTCGCGGTAAGCGTCCACGGGAGCAAAGTTCGCCCGAGCATCACGTAGCAACGCTTGCCCGAATCGGTCGATTTCATGTGCTGGGTCAAATCTCAAAAGCACCTTGTTCTCCTCATCTAGTGACTTGTACTAAGTCAAACCATCGCAAGTAAGTTCTATTCCATACTAGAAGGAAAGTTGAGTTATTGACACTCAAGGTTGAATATCAGGAGGGCGCCCGTGGCCCCGCCTCGACTGGTAGCCTTGGGATGTCTGGGGAGAGGAGAGCATTGGCCCATCGTTCAACCGGTGCGATGAAGGCAGTGGTGGCGTTGGTGCTCCTCGCGGCTGAATCGGTTGGCGGGGTGCTGCTCATTGAACGAACTGTGGTCACTCACCGTGTGGCGACGCGGAGTTCGCGTCGTGACGTACCACCTACGACGTCGACAACCGTCGCTCCGACCACGACGACGAGCACGGTGCCTCCGACCACGTCGACAACCGTCGCTCCGACCACGACGACGAGCACGGTGCCTCCGACCACCATAACGACACTCAACACCTCCGCATATTCGAAGATCACTGTCCGAGTGGCCAATGGTGCGGGCATTAATGGTCTTGCTGAGAGGGTCACGAGCTTCATCGGACAGGAGGGTTTCGACGTGGTGGCCCCCGTCAACGCCACTTCCTCGGTATCGAGCACCACCGTGTACTATGCACCAGGCTTCTCGGTGGCTGCGGGAGCGGTCGCGTCTCGACTCGGACTTGCTCCTTCTGCGGTACGACCTGACCCTGCGAATTTGCCTGTGAATGCTCCCCCAGAGGACATCAACGTCATTGCGGGGCCGGATGTGAGTGCGATCTTGTGAGCACCTTCGAAGAACCTTTCAAGGATTCGACGAACTGGTGCCTGCTCGACTTCGATGGCACGCTTGCTGAGATCGTACCTGACCCAACCGAGGCTGAAATTGCTCCTCCTTCGATCACCGCGGTGCGGCGACTGCTTGACCGTGGAATCGTGGTCGGCATCGTTTCGGGGCGACCGATGTCATTTTTGCTTGATCACCTACCAGAAGATCTCGTGCCAAGATTACGAATTGCTGGTTCGTACGGCGTTGAGAAGAAGCTTCCGGGTCTACCTGTACTCCAACTCGAAGGAGACATCTCGTCGTCGCGTCGTGAGGCGATCCAAACGGAGGTTGAACGAGTCGTAGATCCCCGAATCGAGGTCGAGTGGAAGCCGTACTCGTTCACGCTTCATTTTCGGAACGCTCCTGAGTACTCTGAGTATGCGGAGACGGTGGCTCGTCGTCTTGGGGATACCTTCGGGCTGGTGACCGAGCCAGCGCGAATGGCATTCGAGTTGTTCTACCAAGCGCCGCCTGACAAGGGTTCGGTGGTAGAGGAATGGACGAGGTACGCGAACGCAGTGATGTATTGCGGTGACGATCGCTCCGATCTTCGTGCATTCGATGTGCTCGATATGCGCAGAGCCCAAGGGATACCCGTTCGGAAGGTCGCGGTCGCTGCCATGGAATCACCGAGTGAGCTTGTCGCTCGCGCCGACGTCGTTGTCGAAAGTGTCAGCGCTCTTGCGGAGTTGTTGGGTACAGCGCCGTTAGAGCCCTTCGACGAGACTGGCAAGCCAGTCTGATGGACGGTCATGAACGAGCGATTGTTGTGCGCGCTGTGCGCGAGCAACTCGTTCGTCGGCTCCTCGCTGGAAGAGGGCTTTGAAGATCGCTTCCGCAGTCTCGGAGACATCGAACGGGTTGACGAGATCGACCAGTTCATTAAGGCGCTCTGCTGCGCCTGCTTCGCGAGAGAGTACAACGGAACCAGCGTTGCGGTTAATAGTGATGCCTTCCTGCGCGACCAGGTTGAGTCCGTCCCGTATCGGATTGACGAGCAGAACGTCGTAACGCTTCAATGCCGCGATGGATCGGGGATAGTTGTCCTCGGATGCCAAGATGATCGGCTGCCATCCTTGATCGCCCCACTGTTGATTGATTCGATCGGCGGTCTCGCGCACGAGCGCTGCGTAGGACCGATATTCATGCATGGTTTCGCGGGATGGGTAGCAAAGTGCGAGGAAGTGGAAGTTTCCTCGCACTTCCGGATGCCGCGCAATGAGCTCCTCCACTGCGAGAAATCCACGCACGATATTCTTTGAGAGCTCCATTCGGTCGACGCGTACTATCAGCGGACCGTGGATTCCGAGCTCATCGAGTGCGAGTTCCTCCCGGGCCACTTCTTCACTCTCTGCGAGTGCACTGAGCTGGGCGTGATCACTCGGGAGCGGCGAGACGAAGATCTCGCCAGCGCGAATGCCGAGATCAAGTGCAGTTTCGCGAAAATTCTCTGCCCAACGCGTGCAGTGAAAACCGATCCGATCAGCGGCCGCCATGGATCCGACGAGTTCGATCGCATGTTCCCTGGGGAGCATTTTGAACTCCTCGGCGGTCGGAAACGGTGTATGGGTGAAGAAACAGGTGCGAAGATCGGGCCGGCTCTCTCGAAGCTGCCCTGGCACGAGCGCAAGGTGATAATCATTGATGACCAAGCGAGCATTGGGCGGCGCGGCGATGCCAGCTCGCGAGAGCGCGCGGTTATAGGAGCGGTAACTTTCGAAGGCCGACCGAAATGATGCATCGAATACCGGTGTCGTGGCGGGTGAATAAAGGCCGTGATAGAGGAACCACAGGGTGCGGTTGGCGATCACGTCGTACGCCTCGTGATAGATCGAAGGTTCGATGACGGTTGGTTGGAGCGAAATCGGCGGGAGATCAAAGCGGCCCTCTGAGGCAGCCTCCAGGTCGGCAGGGCTGGAGATCGCCGAGATCCAGGTGCCTCCGTTCTTCGCAAGCGCGTCGAGAAACCCTGAGACGAGGCCACCTCCTCCACGTCTTGGTTCAAGGCTTCCATCGGCCCGTTTGATAAAACCGAGTGGTCCTCGATTTGAGAGCACGGTGATTGGTGCTTTTGTCATGTTGTGGATCCCCCGTTCGTGATTGGACTCCGAAGTTCGGGATTGCAGGCTCATACTAGGTTGGTTTCGTGCGCGTACTGGTGGCGCCCGATAAGTTCAAGGGCACGATCTCTGCGAAGCGTTTCGTCGAACTATCGATTGACGTCCTTGCTGAGTGTGGTCTTTCGGTCTCCGGAGTGCCTCTCGCTGATGGGGGGGACGGTACCGGCGAGGTGCTCTGTGATCAACGCTTTCACGACAGAGCGAGAACCGCTTTTGGGGAGTGGACCGTCTCCACGTGGTATGCGACGTCATCTCTCGCGGTGATAGAAGTTGCCGAGATCGTCGGGCTTGTCGCGATGGGTGGACCTAGTCGAAGGGGCGTCCTTGAGGGACGTACTGATGGGGTAGGTGACCTCATTAAGGCCGCGATCGAACGAGGCTATCGGTCGATAGCGGTGGCGTGCGGTGGATCCGGAACGACAGACGGCGGTATAGGTCTCGTGGAGGCGCTTTCGGGCGTCGATCTTAGGGATGTCGAGCTGTGGGCCCTTGCGGATGTCTCAACTCGGTTTCTCGATGCCGCGACCCTGTTCGCGCCCCAAAAAGGTGCTACGCCTCATGACGTGCGGTCGCTCGAGAGCAGACTTCTTCAGGTGGCGAAACATTTTCAGGCCCGCACGGGGATGGATGTCACTCTGCTTGACGGCGGGGGCGCCGCGGGTGGTATTGCCGGCGGACTCGCGAGCCTCGGTGCAACAATCATGAGTGGTTTTGAATTCGTCGCCTCTCGAAATGGGCTTCGAGAAATGATCGCCGCTGCAGATGTCGTCCTCACGGGAGAGGGGAGGCTTGATCGGTCCACTCTCGAGGGAAAAGTGGTATCGCGGGTCGCACAGCTGACCTCACGAGCAGGCGGCTCGTTGCGTGTGGTCTGCGGATGTATCGCCCCGGACATGGATGTTCGGGCACTCGGGCCCCGAGTGGAGGCGAGTGCGCTGTTCGAGGATACTGGAATAGTTCCTACTCAATCACGCACCGAAGAACGGCTTCGTGAAGTGCTTTCGAGTCTTGGGAGGGAACTCTCCCACGGGATGGGCAGCAAGAGGTGATTCAGTAGCGGAGCATTCGTGTCGAAACCAACGCTGTTCGCACTGATGAGAGCATGCTCATTACCTTGAGTCTTCCTCGAAAGTTTTCGCTGATTGGTGGGCTCTTGGGACAGGACGCCCTCGCTATGATGGGAGTGCTCAACTCGTTGTGTCATCGAGAGCGGATGAGGGACGGGCCCGATGAATCCGCGGCAACCAGCACGACCGTGCCAGGTGCCAATGCCCGAACGATGATTATTTGGAGGTTCACGTGTCATTCGTTGACGCGCTTCGTTGTAAGGAATGTGGCAATCGTTATCCCGTAGAGGCACTTCACGTGTGTGAAATGTGTTTCGGACCACTTGAGGTCGTCTATGACTATGACGCGATTCGCTCGTCGATCTCAAAGGAATCGATTGCACGGGGTCCGTTGTCGATATGGCGCTACGCTGATCTGCTCCCAGTGGACACCGAAGACAGGGTAGATCTCGGCGCTGGGTTCACCCCTCTGGTACGGGCCGAGCGGCTTGGCGCTCTGCTCGGACTCCGAAATTTGTGGTTGAAGAATGACACGGTCAATCCGACTGGATCATTCAAGGACCGCGTCGTGTCGGTGGCGTTATCGAAAGCTCGGGAGCTAGGGCTAAAAACCGCAGCATGTGCGTCAACTGGAAATCTCGCGAACTCCGTGGCGGCACATGCGGCCTGGGCGAACATGGACTCCTACGTGTTCATCCCGGCCAATCTGGAGCGAGCCAAGGTCATCACCACCACGGTTTACGGTGGCAACGTGATAGCCATCGATGGCAACTACGACGATGTCAATCGACTCTGTGCAGAGATCACATCGGAGGAGCCGACGTGGGCGTTCGCCAACGTCAATGTTCGCGCGTTCTATTCAGAGGGTTCGAAGACCCTCGCATTTGAGGTCGCTGAGCAGCTTGGATGGCGTGCGCCTGATCACGTGGTCGTACCTGTGGGTTCTGGTTCACAGTTGACCAAGATCTCCAAAGGTTTCTCCGAACTCTATCGGGTGGGTCTTCTCGACGAAGAGCCCCATGTGAGAGTCTCTGGCGCACAGCCCGAGGGGTGTTCGCCGGTTGCAACCGCCTTTGCCGAGGGTCACGACTTTGTCAAACCGGTCAAACCCGACACGATTGCAAAGTCGCTAGCAATTGGGAATCCTGCGGATGGACACTATGCGCTCGATGTGGTGCGGAAAAGTGGAGGGGGCTTTGCATCGGCCACCGATGCGGAGATCCGCGATGCGATCCGACTCCTCGCGTCCACGGAGGGCATCTTCGCGGAGACCGCAGGTGGCGTCACCATCGCGACACTCCAAAAGCTCGCTCGCAACGGCACCATCGATCCCAACGAGACCGTCGTGGCGTACATTACTGGTAATGGGCTGAAGACCGTCGAGGCGCTCTCAGAAGAAGCGCATGTCTCGACGACCATCGGCCCGTCACTCGAAGAGTTTCTTTCATTTCTCGATGGGAAGCGAGAAGGTCGTGCCGCTCAATTAGGGGAGAGAGTCTGATGGCGTCAATCATTGTCCGCGTTCCTGCACAGCTTCGGGGATTGACCGGTGGGACCGGTGAAATTCCTATGAGTGATGTCAGCACCGTTGGGGAGGTGCTCAAGCATCTCACCGTGGGCTACTCCGAACTCGGCTCCCGCATCTTTGACGACGAGGGTAATGTCAGACGTTTCGTCAATGTTTTCGTCGCAGATGAAGATATTCGTTTCAACGGTGGCCTTGAATGTCCGGTGGCCGATGGACAGGTCGTATCGATTGTTCCTGCAGTCGCCGGAGGAGCCATTTAAGTCCGTCTTTGAGGGATTGATCAACCGAATGTTGATCGGAGATCCGTTTGTCCCTGCTAGTTTGGTTAGCACTCACATATTGAGAGTGCTAACAGAACCCAACGGAGGGAACTGCAAAGATGGCAAAGTTGATTACCTTCGACGAGCAGGCTCGTCGATCCCTGGAAGCGGGAATGAACCAGCTCGCGGACGCAGTTCGCGTGACGCTTGGACCCAAGGGTCGGAATGTGGTGCTCGAGAAGAAGTGGGGCGCCCCGACTATTACCAACGACGGTGTATCGATCGCCAAGGATATCGAACTCGAAGACCCCTTCGAGCGTGTCGGCGCCGAACTCGTCAAAGAGGTCGCCAAGAAGACTGATGACGTGGCGGGCGACGGCACCACGACGGCTACGGTTCTCGCCTGGTCGATGGTGCACGAAGGTCTGCGCAACGTGGCTGCCGGCGCGAATCCAATGTCGCTGAAGAAGGGCATCGAGGCTGCTCTTGAAGCAGCGGTCTCGTCACTCCGCTCTATCGCCAAGGACATCGAGTCCGAAGGTCAGATCGCCCAAGTCGCATCCATATCTGCAGCGGATGCGGAGATTGGGTCAATGATCTCGGAGGCGATCGAGAAGGTAGGCAAGGACGGTGTGATCACCGTCGAAGAGTCCCAGACCTTCGGCATGGAGATGGATCTCGTCGAAGGAATGCGTTTCGACAAGGGCTACATTTCTCCCTACTTCGTCACGGACTCAG
>JBMFXL010000062.1:0-7568 GCA_049964275.1 Acidimicrobiales bacterium
CTGGAGCGCGATCATCTGCGTCACGGTCATATGAGGATGGGCCGCAAGGTAGGCATTGATGGTATCTGCGCGGTAGCCGTTCGCAAAGAAGTCAAGTGTCGTCCCAACGAAGTATGGGTAGCTCGGGAGCACCTCGCGTTGATTGGCCGAGAACACGTATCCGGTCGGTGGGTCGTATGCATGGGGTATCTGCGAGTAAGGAATGGTGCCTACGATGTCCTGGCTCCCAGAGCCATCGAGCGGCAGCCAGGGACGCGGCGCATTCACAATGGGGTAAAGGCCAGCGGAAATGAGCCCCACATTGCCATGGTCGTCCGCGAACACGAAGTTCTGCGTCGGTGCAGTCCACGAGGCGAGCGCCGACTGGAACTGCGCAAAGTTCTGTGCACGAATAATACCCACGAGTGCCGCAATGTTGACGTTCGGAATCGCGCCGGTCCAATCAACCGAGAGTGTCGCACCCTCTTGAGTCATGATGGGACCATGCACGGTCAATCGCACGGTGAAGGGAACATACCCCACGCGACGCACCGGGATCTTGTAGTGGAGTATGTGCATCGCGTGCCAGGCACCCCTCCAGAAGTATTCATTGGGCCTCGACGGTGAGGTGACCTCGCGATAGAACATCGTGGATTGGTTCTGGGTATTCGTCTCCGACCACGCAATGGATCCATTCGTGCCGATCAGTACCCCAGGTAGCCCCGGAACGCTCACCCCGGAGAACCTAAGCCCAGGGGCTACCGCAGAGAGTTGGTACCAAATCGCTGGCAACCGCTGTTCGAGGTGGGGATCGCCCGCAAGAAGGGCATGACCAGTTGCGCTACGAGACGCATCGACCGCCCAGTTGTTCGAGTTAGGTCCCAGACTGATCAGATACGGAAGCTGCTGAGACGCTTGGGAGAGTAACGAGAGCGCAGCCTTCGCGAGACCACCGCGATCGTGGGAGGTGCGCACATACGACGCAAGGGTCGCGTTGGTCGCACCGGCCGTCGCGGACGGTGGCGTCGCGCCCTTCCCAAGCGCGGGTCCAGGTGAGGTATCGGGTATCGCATGAGTAATCGGCGCAGGAGGCAGCTTCGTGTACGGCCCGACGTCGTAGGGGGATTGATGATCCGGTGCAATGACCGGATACAGGGTCATCGCAGTTCGATAGCCGAGCGACTTCACGAGAAGTTCGTAGTCGATCGGCGCAAGGGAGTAGTCGAGCATCTGCGTGAGATCCCCCTCGATCACGAACGTATCGACGGGTGTCCAGGGCTTGGGCGTATAGCCAAGAAGCTTGAACTGCACGGGTAACGCGTGTGCACGCTCAAGTCGGGTCATCTCCGCATTGATGCCGTTGGTATACGCAATGATGTCCCTGGCAACCCCAGGACTTGTGCGACGGACCAGCGCCCAATCTGCGATGGCCGTCCTACGAAGTCCGAGTTCGAGTTCGAGACGATCGGTCGGCAGCGCAGATGCGCCGAGGAGCTGACTCAGCTCGCCGCTCCCCTCCCGTCGAAAGAGATCCATCTCGAAGAGTCGGAACCGAGCTTGTACGACACCTTCCTCGAAGAAGACTCCGGGTACGCTCGAGGCCTCGAGGGAGGGAACTCCACTCTTGGCGAATGTCACTGTTCCTGTCCCCGGCATCGACGCAAAGGAGAACACGCCCGTTCGCGGCAGCGCAGCTTGTGCGGCAACGGTCCATACACCTGCACCAGGGTTGAATGTCGAACCGAGCGCAGGGAGTACCGATACGCCATTGAATGCGAGGTCGAGCGCAAAAAGCAGCACCACGAAAGAAATGGCGAATCGCAACCATCTCCGCATGAAGATCCTCACCTCGAGCTACTGGTAGCGGACAAAGACACACGACCTTACCATGCGGTAATCCCCGCTTCGAGATCGGCTCAGAGCACGATGTTCAGGAGGCGTGGCGGCTTGGCAATGATCCGCCTCGGCGTCCCACCGCTCAGCTTCCGAGTGACCTTGTCATTCGCGAGCGCCAGCGCTACTGCCTCTTCCTCGGTAATTGACTTCGGAACCTCGACAGTGTCCACCAACTTGCCATTGACCTGAAGCACCATGGTCGCCGAATCGCTCTCGATCAGACCTGGGTCCCCTACGGGCCAGCGCTGGGCATGCACGGTGCCGGGCAAACCGCGTTGCTCCCAGATCTCGGCAGAGAGATGAGGTGCCATTGGCGACAGCATGATCAACAGCGCGGTAACGGTCTCCTCGAACACCGATCGCTCAGCACCTTGTGCGACGTATCGATAGAGCGCGTTCGTAAGTGCCATCAGTGCTGCGACCGCCGTGTTGTAGGACCATCGGTCGTAGTCGTCGGTCACCTTCTTGATGGTGCGGTGAAGCTCCACCCGCATCTGGAGGTCCTCATCGCGAAGCGGTCGCTCCTCGATCGTCATCCCCGCACCAGGGAACGTCTCGGCATCTTCGAGCGCGATTCTCCACACCCGGTCCAAGAAGTGCCTACACCCATCGATGATGCTGTCGGTCTGCTCCGACCAATCGAAGCTGTCTCCCGGAGGACCCACAAAGAGATGGAAGACGCGAAGCGCATCCGCTCCAACCCCATCGAAGTAGCTCTGCGGAGTGATCAAATTGCCCTTCGATTTCGACATTTTCGATCCGCCAAGCCGGATCATCCCCTGGGTGAAGAGTCGACGGAATGGCTCCCGAAGCGTCGCTGGAACGAGCCCGAGGTCTGCGAGCGCCTTCGTAAAGAATCGCGCATAGAGGAGATGCAGGATCGCATGTTCGATGCCGCCGATGTATTGGTCGACTGGCATCCACTGATCGACGACTGCGGGATCGAAGGGAACACCTTCGGTAAAGGGGTCGCAGAAGCGCAAGAAGTACCACGATGAGTCCACGAAGGTATCCATGGTGTCGGTCTCTCTCGTCGCAGTGCCTCCACACTTTGGACAGATCGCCGTCCGAAAGGTCGCGTGCCGAGCCAGCGGTGATTCTCCCGTGGGGAGAAACTCCACGTCATCAGGGGCAAGGATAGGCAATTCCTCAGGATCTACCCCAACGAGTCCACAGTTCGGGCAGTCGACGATTGGAATTGGACAGCCCCAGTAGCGTTGTCGTGACACCAGCCAGTCTCGGAGGCGATAGTTCGTCTTCCTCTCTCCGAGCCCACGTTGTTCGAGCCACAGAATGGCACGCTCCTTGGCCTCGGCAACAGAGAGACCGTTAATCCAGTCACTATTGACCTTGGCTCCCTCTCCCGAATAGGCAGTGCCTTCGAATCCTTCGGGGACCTCGACCGTCTGACGAATGGGCAGACCGTACGCCATGGCGAAGTCGTAGTCGCGCTCATCTTCGCCCGGAACACCCATGACCGCGCCGGTACCGTAGTGTCCGAGGACGTAATCGGCCACGTAGAGCGGGACCTCTTCATCGTTGAATGGATTGATCACATACGCACCGGTGAAGACCCCGCGCTTGGTGGCACCCATCTCGGAGGAGAGGCGTTCGATATCACTTCGATGACGAACGTCGTCAATGAACGCTTCGACCTCGGTCCGCTGCTGATCACTCACGAGTTCTTCGATACCGGGGTACTCGGGTGCGACAACGGCATAGGTGATTCCAAACCCAGTGTCAGGACGGGTCGTAAATACTCGAATCCTTCGCTCTGAACCCTTCACACGGAGATCAAGCTCTGCACCGGTGGAACGACCGATCCAGTTGCGCTGCATCACCTTCACCCGCTCGGGCCAATCGAGCTGGTCGAGATCCTCGAGTAGCTCATCCGCGTAGCGCGTGATTCGGAAGAACCACTGCTCGAGATCGCGCTTCTCCACCAGGTCGCCTGATCGCTCACAGGTACCATCCGGCAGCACCTGCTCGTTGGCGAGCACCGTCTGGCAACCCGGGCACCAGTTGACGGGTGCCATTGCCTTGTAGGCAAGACCGGCTTGGAAGAGCTGCAAGAAAATGTATTGCGTCCATCGCATGTATTCAGGGTCGTGGCTCTTCAGCTCGCGACGCCAGTCATACACCGCACCAAGACGCTCAAGTGAGGCTCGAAGCTCCGCGATGCGCGCATCGGTAAAGGCCCGAGGATGGATCTTCGTCTTGATCGCTGCGTTCTCGGCAGGTAGGCCGAATGAGTCGAATCCAATCGGAGAGAGTACGGCCTCCCCATTGAGCGTCCGATACCGAACGTTGAGATCGCCGAAGGTGTAGTTGCGGACGTGACCCTGATGGGCCGCGCCCGACGGATAGGGGTACATGCACAACACATACGACTTGGGTCGCGGATCTTCTGAGGACACCTCGTAGGTACCCTCTTCGCGCCACCGGCGCTGCCACTTAGGTTCAATCTCTTGGGGGTTATAGGCTTCGGCCATCTGTCTATGATACCCACCCTCACCACGCGGTTGACCTGCTCGAATCGCGGTGGCAAGAACCAGATCCTAGAGCGGGAGGTCGAGCTGAGGGCGTGATTGGCGATCGGCCTCGTCGAGTTCAGACTGCAGCACTATGGTGCCGTCTCCAAGAATATGGCCGAGGTCGTACCCGCGCGTCATGAGTTCGCCACCCAACAGGTGGCGCCGGTGACAGCCCTCTGGACGTACTTCTCCGCACATCAGCGCAATACGGTAACGCTCCGCCCCGGCCTGCACTCGATCAATGCCACGACTGATCCGGCTCGCAAGCGCGTCGTCAGACTCTCCAGGTCGGTTGAAGCCTGCACCGAGTTCTTCGCCGAGATAGAGGTAGCGGAAGCCGGCCTCAGTGAGGAGCCCCGGGAGCTGGTCTCGACTGAAGTGTTTGGCATACGAGGCATAAGGCACACTTCGCACGTCGACAACGACATCCCGGTCTGCTGCGCTAAGGCGAGATGCAAAGACGCTGAATGCGGTGTTGGAGTGCCCTATCGAAAGGATAGGGAGCTGCGAGCGCACGACATCAATCCCTTGAGCAGCCATGATCACAGCGTAGGTCCGCGAGGGAGTACGACGTAGTCCCTGAGGCTTTGAAGTGATTCCTTACGAAATTCCCAGACTGCTGCGCTGTACTATCACGAACAAAGTCAGTGACATATCGGCATATGACGTATGGGAGTGAGGTATGGCGGCATGAACCGTCGCATGCTCTACCGCCTCGGCATCCAGGGAGGGGTTGTCGTCGTGGTGTTCGCTGCCGGATTCGGCACAAGGATGTACTTCGCAAAGACGCCGATCAGAGGCGCAGGGTTCACATTGACCAGCCAGACTATTACCGTAACCGACGGTTCGGCGATCCAGACGACCTCAGCCTCGGGCACCATTGCACCCAAGGTCTCAGATACCGTGAACTTCTCCACTTCAGGGACGATCAACGCGGTTGACGTCACCACGGGCGAAACGGTGACTGCGGGTCAGACCCTCGCCACCTTGGACTCGGCAAACCTGTCCGCGCAGGTCGCTCAGGCGCAGGCGCAGCTCGCAAGTGCGCAGACCAGGCTCTCCCAAGACACGAGCGCAGGTGCATCATCGGCAACGCTCGCCTCTGACAATTCGTCGGTCACTCAAGCAAGCATCGCGCTCACGAACGCGCAGAGTGCACTCGCTGGCGCAACCTTGACCTCCCCGATCGCTGGCACCGTGGTCAGCGTCGGCCTCGTCGCCGGCACTCAGTCGGGTAGCGGAGGCTCGAATGCGAATGTGAATTCGAATGCAGCGAGCTCGAGTGGCTCAGGCGGAATCACCATCATCGATCCCAGCTCATGGGTGATCAATGCGTCGGTAAGCGACGCATCCATCTCCAAGATCAAAGTCGGTGAACAGGTCTCGATCGCGCCTCAGGGCGTCAGCACGACCTCATATGGCACCGTGGCTTCGGTTGGGCTGGTCGCCCAGGTCTCGAACAACGTTGCCACCTTCCCCATCACCATCGATGTCACCGGATCTCCCCCCGGCTACTACAGCGGACTTCCCGCCACGATGACCATCACGACATCGGTGACAACGAACGCCATCACCGTTCCAATCCTTGCCGTACGCGGCTTCCGCACCACAAGTCCATACGTCGAAAGGGTGACCTCGAGCGGTGACGTCAAGACACCAATCACCCTCGGCGCGCAGTCGGGTGCGACCGTCGTCGTCACCAAGGGTCTCAGGGTCGGCGACAAGATCGTTGAGTTAGTTCCCTCGATCGCTGGCGGAATCATCGGTGGGTCGACGACCCGCCGTGGCTTCGGCGGAGGGGGCTTCGGTGGTGGCGGACTCGGCGGAGGTTTCGGCGGGGGCTTTGGCGGGGGAGGCGCCTAAGTTGAGCGCACTCATCGAACTGCGCGAGGTCCGCAAGTCCTACGAAATGGGCAACGTCACCGTTGAGGCGGTTCGTGGCATCTCCATGGAGGTCCAAAGCGGTGACTACGTCGCAATCATGGGTCCCTCTGGATCGGGCAAGTCGACCCTTATGCACCTCATCGGCTGTCTCGACGTTCCCACCTCGGGATCGCTCTCAATCGGGGGGGACTACGTCGGGATGCTCTCCGACGACGAGCTCGCGGAGCTCCGCAGTCAGCGAATTGGATTCGTGTTCCAGCAGTTCAATCTGCTGGGATCGCTCAGCGCACTCCGCAATGTCGAGCTTCCACTGCTCTACACCAACGAGAATCGTGCCGCGCGACTCGACCGAGCGGAAGAGCTCCTCACGAGAGTGGGACTTGCGAGCCATCTCAAACATCGACCGAACGAGCTCTCGGGCGGACAACAGCAGCGTGTTGCAATCGCACGCGCACTCGTCAACGAACCCGATCTGATCCTCGCCGACGAGCCAACGGGAAACTTGGATTCGCAGAGTTCAGGGGAGATCTTGGATCTCTTCGACGAACTCCATGACCTGGGAAGATCCATCGTGGTCATCACTCACGACCAGGAGGTCGCAGACCGCGCCTCACGAGTCGTCCGCATTCGAGACGGAAGGCTCGTCGACGCGTCATGAATCTCGTCCAGCTCTTTCGCAGCGCGCTCGAGGCGGTTCGATGGAACCGGCTCAGGTCGCTCCTCACCATTTTGGGAATCGTCATCGGCATTGCCGCGGTCATGTTGACCGTTGGACTTGGAGAGGGCGCCCAGGCCAAGGTCACGAGCGAGATCAACGCCCTCGGGTCGAACCTTTTGGTCGTCACGTCCTCACCGTTCGGAAGCGCCTCCAACGGCCAGGTGGACCTGACTATGGCGGACGTCAAAGCGCTACAAAGCCATATCGTCGCCCCCGATCTCTCCGAGGTCGTGCCGATCGCGAGCACGTCAGAGACTCTGACCTACAACACGACGAGCGCATCACTGCAGATCGAGGGCACCACGCCATCGTGGCTCCCCGCGCGCTCTCAAACCATGCAATCAGGCCGCTTCCTGGACAACGCAGACCTCACAAACAACGCCGACGTAGTCGTCTTGGGAGCCACTGCAGCGCAAACGCTCTTCAGCGGTCGAAATCCCGTTGGCCAGCAGGTCACCGTGGGATCACTCCCCATGACTGTCGTAGGCGTACTGTCCGCCGTAGGATCGGGAACCGGAGCCGGTGCCAGCGAGGACAACCTCGCAATCGTGCCGCTC
>JBMFXL010000063.1:0-6377 GCA_049964275.1 Acidimicrobiales bacterium
CGAAGTACAGCTTGGCAGACAGGCTCGGGGATGCGCCTTCGACCATGTTCGCGGTGAAGATCACGCTCGGAAGCGAGGCCAAGATCTCGATCAACCCGAAGTACCTTGCGCACTCGGGGCTCAGTCCGAGGGCGATCAGCGGTTCGACCTCACCCTCAAGACGCGCGATACCGGCTTCGTCGAGAAGATCCTCGAGATGGGAGGCGAGGTCACGTATCGGTTCAGAGAAAACCTCCACGGCCTCCGATGCGGTCATCTCGAGGGGCAGCGAGGTGATCATCCATCTCGCCAACCGAGAGGCCGTGGCCCCAAGACGAGCGATCAATCGCACGCGCTCCCCTTGGGGCGCATGGTCGCTCTCGAGGAGTGCAAGATGCCAGCGAGCTCCGTCGATTAGCTCGAGCGCGGCAAGCAGCGCAGCGGCAGCCCGATCGGCCGATACCGATGCAAGCTCCGAAAGCTCAAACACTGCCGTCATCCCAACCGTGTTGACCAGGAGGTTGGCGATCTGAGTCGCGGTGATCTCATTGCGAAGCGGGTGCTCGAAAAGACTCTGTCGGGCCACCGCGCTACGAATTCTCTCGGGGAAGTAGGAGAGGTAGTACTTCTCGCACATTGGTTGGCTCAGCACCGGAGACGAAAGCAGCTCGGAGTAGAGGTGGATCTTGGCGTAGGCAAGCAGCACCGCCAGCTCCGAACGATAGAGTTCGCCATCCATCGCAAAGCGACGCGTCATCTCGGCGGGTGACGGTATCTGTTCGACCTCGGTGTCGAGTTCCGCGGTGCGCTGAAGATGCTCGGTCAACCGAACAACGGCCGTGGACGATGACGGCAACAAGGCTTGAGCGAGGGAGAGCACCCAGTTCTGCGCAACGTTGTCCGCGAGCACTTGATGTGCGATATCCTCCTCGCACTGCGCCAACAGCTGGTCACGCGCAACCCGCTCCATGCGTCCCGCCACCTCCTCAAGGTGGAGCAAGATCTTCAGGTTGACCTCGTGGTCGGAGGTGTCAACCCCAGCCGAGTTGTCAATGGCGTCAGAGTTACAACGCCCGCCACCTTGGGCGAACTCCGCTCTGGCAGCCTGGGTCATACCAAGGTTGCCGCCCTCGCCCACCACCCGTGCTCGGAGATCCCTCGCATCGACACGGATGAGATCATTCGCCTTGTCGGAGACCTCGAGGTTCGACTCAGTCGACGCCTTCACAAAGGTGCCGACGCCTCCGTTCCAAAGAAGATCAACAGGCGAACAGAGCATCGCTCGAATGAGCTGGGACGGTTCCAACTTGGTTGTATGGAGATCGAAACGTTCCGCTACCTCGGGAGAGATCGTAATGACCTTGGCATCACGGGGGTAGACCCCCCCTCCGCTCGAGAGGACGGACGGGTCGTAGTCCGCCCACGAGGAACGCGGGAGCCCAAAGAGCCTGCTGCGCTCCTCGAAGCTTCGACGTGGATCAGGATTCGGGTCCAAGAAGATGTGCCGGTGATCGAACGCTCCCACCACCAACATGGACGAAGACAACAGCATCCCGTTACCGAAGACGTCGCCGGACATGTCCCCGATGCCGACCACGGTGATCGGGTCCTTCGCGGGATCAAGTCCGAGGGCACCAAAATGGTGCTCAACCGACTTCCACGCGCCCTTCGCGGTGATTCCCATCTTCTTGTGGTCGTAGCCGGCGGACCCGCCTGATGCAAAGGCGTCCCCAAGCCAGAACTCATGCTCGACGGCGATCGAGTTCGCGAGGTCGGAGAAGGTAGCGGTTCCCTTGTCCGCTGCAACCACGAGATAGGGATCGTCGTCATCCAAGATCTCCACCTGCAAGGGATGCACGACCTTGCCTCCCACCAAGTTGTCCGTCACGCTGAAGAGCCCATCGATGAACTCCTGATAGCACTGGCGCACCTTGGCAGGGATGTCCTCACGGCTTCGCGGGAGCTCACGAACGATGAATCCACCCTTGGCTCCGACCGGCACGATGACGGAGTTCTTCACGCCTTGAGCCTTCATCAAGCCAAGAATCTCCGTACGGAAGTCCTCGGTACGGTCGGACCAACGTATTCCGCCTCGAGCCACTGGGCCCCCTCGAAGATGGACCCCTTCCATCGTGAGCGAACGTACGTAAATCTCGAACCTCGGAAGCGGCTTGGGCATCCCAGTCGCTTCGGTAGGCGAAAGCTTGAAACACAGTGCGCGCCGGTCTGGATCGAAGAAATTGGTGCGTACCACCGAGGTCACGATGGCACCGAGCATGCGCAAGATCTTGTCCTGATCGAGCGACGCGACCCGTGCGATCTCCTCACTCAGCCTGGCGGAAGTATCCTCTCCACCTTGACGAAATCGTCCAAGGAAGAGGTCGACCAGTGCAACCGCAACGACCGGATTGTCTACCAAGGCCTGCCGGATGTAGGGCTCCGAGAATCCGAGCGTTGCAAATCGCGCATATGCCGCCAATGCCCGAAGAAGCTCGACCTCTCGATGCCGAAGTCGCGTCGCGACCACGAGGCAGTTGAGAATGTCGTCTTCGCTTTCTCCGAGCCAGACTGCGATCATCGCGTCGCGAATACGTCCAAGCGAATCGGAGTCGATGCTCGGAAGGGAATCATCGGCGGGGTTCAGGCCGAGATCGAAGACCCATGCCTCGTCCCCCGCGAGATCGAAGGAGTATGGAAGTTCGTCGATCACTCGAAAACCGAAGTGCTCGACCACCGGGAGGATCTCCGAAAGCATCATCCACTTCCCTCGTTTGAGGATGTGCAGTCGAATCGCACCTTCCTTACGAGACGACTCGGCGCTCGACTCGAGGACCACATCGAGCATTCGATCTTCGACCAGCATCCGATCGAAGGCCGCGATGTCCCTCGCACCTTGAGCCGGTGGGAAGTCGTCGGCAAATGATGCCTCGAATGAGCGGTGGAAGCGCTGGAAGAGCTCTTGGCCACGGTGCTGTCCGAGTTGCGAGAGGAGCGCAAGACGGAGACCCTCGTCCCATGGCAGGCTCACATGATCGATCGAGTCCTCGAGCGCCGCACGCTCAGAGGCACCGACCGAGACCTCACCTTCACCCACCAAAAGACTCACAACACTTCGCCGAGGCGAGGTCGTGACGTTGACCTTTTCAACCTGCGACGCACCAAAGGCCGCCGCGACCATCTCCATCGCGGTTGCGAGGAAATCCTCGGAGTATCGGGTCGCGGGAACCATCAGGAACACCCGCACGATCTGGTGGGCAACGACCTCGCCCCCGCCTGTGACCACCACCCGCACCCGTGGCACCTCTTCGACGGAGAGTGCCGAGACAACCAAGGTCTCAAGCTCTTCATCGGTTACCGAGAACAGCTCATCGACGGCGAGTTGAGAGACGAAGCTTTGCGCGCTCCGGAACGCGTAGCTCGCCTCCGACAAACCGAGGCGTTCGATCACATGATGGAGCTTCCGCCGAAGCGAGGGAATTTCCTCGATGGAGCGAGGCAGTCCCGAGGGGACGAACTGCCCGAAGAAGAGGTGTTCGACCGAACCGTCAGCGGTGGCAAAGCGAAGGTATCGACTCATTGAGCGCCGGATAATGGGGGAACGAGTCGGAACGACCCCAATGGTGAGCGTCAATGCGTCGTTGTGGTAAACGGTCTCTTCGTGACAGCTCGAGCGCGCACGCACCGCCTCGAGCTCCTCGATTCCCCACCCCATTGACTCGCGAATTACCTCGGCATCGCGGTGTGCATAGGCAATCGGGAGAAAGCTCGCAAGTCCGAGAGAACTTACGATTACTTCGGAACCGACATACGACATTGCGCTCAGCGAGGCACAGAGCTCGCGTAGACGTTCACGCATTTGCGGCGATGTCTGCTGATAGGTCGCGAGTTGCGCATAGGCATCGTCGAGCTCGCCACGAAGGCGATCGAGGGCCTCCGCTGTCACGTTCTCGTCAAGCTCGGCGTAGAGGAACGAGACCGCGCCGGGTCCTTCTGGCACCCCGAACTGCCCAAGCGAACGAGATGGCATCAGAGGATGCACCAAGAAGTTGGTGTGGTATCCTGCCTTCGCCAGGATCTCAGTGAACGTGTCGACGAGGTACTCGAGGTCAGGTACTACAGCGGCAACGTAGGCGTTGGCGAGTTCTGCACCTCGCGCAAGGGATTCGTCCTCCAAGGTATTCACGCGAATCGCAGGGTGCGTGGTATCGACATACGCCTGGAACGCCTTCCACAGCGCACGAACCGCACGAGCGATCTGCAGGGAGCTCAGAGAGGAGAACTCGCCGGACGAGAGCGACGTGCCGATCGCATCGACGAATGGACGTATCTCCTCGTCATCACCGAACTCGAGCGCGATGCGTTCGAACGCACCGCGCGGGCTCATTACCCCTCCGAGCTCGCCCTCACCATCCCCTCGATCAACCATGGTCGACCCCCCTGAATCTTCACCGAGACGTATATGCCGCAGCGACAAGCGTAGATACTTTCGACACTAACCACCAAGTACGTAAGAGAATCGACATTCAGACGGTTTGTGCAGTCATCTAAGCCTCAGATCAGCAAATTGTCGAAAGTACGATGGGTCGGAGTCCCCTGTTCGAGCGCCGCTCTGGGATAGTCTCGGCAACTACAATGCTGTCAATCCATCGGGCGTCTTGCTGGCCGTTCCTGCAACGCTTCGTACTCCCCAACTCCAAGGATGTCAACGTCCTATGCGTTACATGCGAACCGCAAGGCTCGATCCCATAGATCGAGCTCGCCGAATCGAGCGGAAGGTGCTCGAGCGCGCTTGGAGATTTGCACGGCCCTACCGCACGAAGATGGGACTCTATCTCGCCACGATCATCGGCACGGCGCTCCTAAATGCACTCACTCCTCTGGTCTTCAAGGCCATTATCGACAGGGCAATTCCTCACCACTCCATTAGGCTCCTCACGCTGTACGTGGGGGTGGTGCTGCTGATCACCGTCGGACAGTCGGCCATAGGCGTGCTTAACCGCTACCTCAGCGCCGCAATCGGTGAGGGGCTCATCTTCCGGTTGCGAACCGCGCTCTTCGAGCACGTACAGGCCATGTCGATCTCGTTCTTCTCGCACTCCAAAACCGGTGCACTCCTCTCTCGCCTCAACAACGACGTACTCGGCGCACAACAGACCATCACGACGTTCGCGTCGGTGCTCTCGGATCTGTTCACCCTTGGCTTCACGCTGTACTTCATGCTGAGCCTCTCTCCAGCGGTCACCGGCGCCTCCCTCTTACTCGTGCCCGCCATTCTCATTTTGGACCGCCGGGTCGGTGGGAGACTCACAGGATACGCACGCCGGCAGATGCAGGCGAATGCCACCATGTCGGCGATGGAAGAAGAGCGCTTCAACGTTGCGGGCGCGCTCCTGGTCGCACTCTTCGGCAATCGAGGAAGGGAAGCGCGCGAGTTTCGGGGCCACGCCGAGGGAGTTCGAGACGCAGGAATTCAGCTGGCGCTCTCGAGTCGGCTGTACTTCACTGCCCTGTCGCTTCTCGCGGGGATCGGCACCGTCGCCGTCTACTACCTCGGAGGTCGGCAGGTCATAGGTGGCACCCTCAGCCTCGGTGCGCTCGTCGCACTCGCGCAATACGTTGGGAGGCTTTACTCGCCGCTCACCGATCTTGCATCCTCGAGGGTCTCCCTACTGCAGGCCCTCGTCGCGTTCGAGCGGGTCTTCGAGGTGCTCGATACTCCAATCGATCTAGAGGACAATAGCGACGCCTCCTCCCTCGATCGGCTGGCTGGCGCGATACGTTTTGATTCGGTGTCATTTCGCTACCCGGTCTCGAACGCCCCCGCGTCACTCACGCTCGACGAAGGAACTAACGAGGACCAGGAGAATCGTCTCGCACTAAGCGAGATCTCGTTCGAGGTCCTCCCAGGAGCCCGAATTGCACTCGTCGGACCAAGCGGCGCGGGAAAGACCACAATCACCAACCTTCTTCTCCGACTCTACGACCCAAGCGAGGGCGCGATCTTCATCGATGGACACGACCTCAGATCGCTCGCACTTCAGAACCTTCGAGATCTCATTGGCGTGGTGAGTCAAGATCCCCATCTTTTCCACGATTCCATCGCCAATAATCTTCGGTACGTCGCACCCGGAGCGGACATGGACGGGCTCGTCGAGGCGACCACCGCAGCGCAGATCCACGAGTTCATCCTCACGTTGCCCGATGGCTACGACACCGTAGTTGGCGAGCGAGGATACCGACTCTCCGGAGGGGAGAAGCAACGGCTCTCGATCGCAAGGGTATTCCTCAAACGTCCATCGGTGGTCGTACTCGACGAGGCGACCTCGTCGCTCGACTCAGAGAACGAGCAGCGGATCCAACAAGCCCTCGACACCGTGCTCGAGGGGCGCACCGCACTC
>JBMFXL010000063.1:6387-7505 GCA_049964275.1 Acidimicrobiales bacterium
ATCATCGCGCACCGGCTCACGACTATCTTGAGGGCCGATCAGATACTCGTGATTGAAAAGGGTCGGATCGTGGAGCGAGGCACACACCGTACGCTTTACGAACGAGGTGGTCGCTACCGTCACCTCTACGATACGCAGTTCGCCTCGACGACCACGCAAGACGGCATCTACTGATCACAAGGTGATTCGGTAGAACATCTCCGCAAGTCGATCCTCGCCAAGGCCAACCTCAGAGGCTCCGTACCCAAGCCATCCTCGCACCATGCCTTCGACTGCATCAGGATCTGGAAGCTGGCTCTGGTGGCACATGAGTGCTTCCATCTTCCTGTCAAAGCTCTCCGTCACGTCCTCGTAGCTGGTAGGGGTTGGATGAGCCACGAGCAACACCTCCCGCACGATAAAGGCATCGAGTCCTTCGTCGTTGAGGAGTTCGGGGTAGGCGAATGGATTGCGTGCGTCGGGGTAGACCGCGAACAACGTTGCTTCGCCGGTCGCCATGTGATCGGGATGGGATGCGGGGAGACGTTGGTAGTTGCGTTCGGGAGATTGGCATACGACACGATCCGGTCGAAATCTCCGGATCTCTCTCGAGATGTCCCGACGAAGCTCATGTGACGCCTCGACGTAACCATCACGATATCCAAGGAATGTCACATCAGTGACACCGACTGCCTTCGCGGCACGAGTCTGCTCCTCGCGACGTATCCGGGGAATGTCCTCACGAGGTATCGAGCGATCGAATCCACCAGCGTCTCCGTCGGTCGCGATTACGTATGCGACCTCGGTCCCCTCAGCCGTCCACTTTGCAATACTCCCGGCCGAGGAGTAGTCAACGTCATCAGGGTGCGCCATGACGACGAGTACTCGATCGACTTTTTCAAGCGTGGTGTAGTCCATGCACAAACCTCTCTACTCTTTCCTCAACAGCCTACGGCGCTTGCTCATTCCTAGGAGGTTCCTCCCATGTCCCTGACACCGACCGCACCAGAGGATCGTCTCCACGAGGGCATGTCCGCGCCTACGTTCTGCCTCACCGACCAGACCGGTACCACGCGATGCCTCGAGGAGCTCCTGGAGGGAACGAGGGGACTCGTTGTGTACTTCTACCCCAAAGACGA
>JBMFXL010000064.1:0-7482 GCA_049964275.1 Acidimicrobiales bacterium
ACGGTTTACCGTCAACGGTCATACGTCACTGCGCTTGACTATCCATTAGCGATTCCCTCATAATCCATCATGTCAGGGAAGAGATTTTGAAAGCAGCTCACAAGGGTGGCTCGGGCAAAACCACTGTCGCAGTAAATCTCGTTGGTGCTTTCGCAAACCTAAGAATGCGGGTTCTTCTTGTTGACATCGATCCTCAAAGAGCGTGCGCGGGTGGTCGGTGCGACGGTGGTGCACCCGATTGTGGACGAGACGTATTGCGCTTCCCGTGACTTCACAGCGGAAGTCCCTGATGGTAACCACTGGACCCTCGCGACATTTGCGGGGTTACGAACCTGAAGGTTGGGATGATGTCGAGTTTCTGGGAACAGTCGGTGTGGGCGATGCATTAGTGGTTAGGCGGCCGCGCCTGCACTGCCCCAGGCATCCTTGCTGGCCAGTATGTGTGATATCGCGGAGGCCAGAATTGGTAAATCGGAGCAACCCTCGGTCGAGGCCACTCATCACCCTGAGGAAGACCATCTATCAGCCGTGTCAACGACCTGTGTGGACACTACAGCTAGTCGTCCTTACCCGAGAAATCCATCGCTAATTCATCATCAGTCGCCGCCGTTTTCGGCAGGAGCAAGGTCGCGATGAGTCCCACCGCGATGAATATCGCGCCAATGAGCGAGACGAATCGCGTTGCGTCCGCCACAGCGCCAGAGGCAGCGCCGATCAAAGCAGTACCATGAGGCAGGTTGATAAGGGACTGAATCGCGGTCCCACCGCTCGCTCGGACGAGACGAACGATGTGCTGTGTTGCAGCAGGCGAGAAGCTGCCGAGTGCGTGCACAGCAGTGGTGGTTCTCGAAGCGATCTGAATCGTGAAGATCGTACCGAGCACGGCAATGCCAAAGGCCGAGCCAACTTGACGGTTCGTACTCTGAATGCCAGAGGCCTGTCCGCTTTGGATGGTCGGTATGTCAGAGAGGATGACCCCCGGGAGCTGAGCACTTGCCATGCCAAGGCCGATACCATACGCCGCGAGCCATGGAACGAGCGCCCACACGCTCACCTGGACCGAGATCACCACTCCAAGGGCGGCGAGTCCAATGATCTCGAAGACGAGTCCTAGTCGCGCGACGCCCCGAGCGCCTATGACTCGCGCCAACTCGGGCGTGACGCCTCCGGCGACCAACGTGCCGATCGCAATGGCGAGGAGCACGACTCCGGTATGGAGGGCGGTGTAACCAAGCACACCCTCAAGGAAGAGGGGAAGGACGAAAAGGATACCGAATTCTCCCAGAGATACCACGAAGATCGCGCCGAGTCCGGCTGAGAAGGATCGAATGGCGAACAGTGAGAGATCGACCAGCACGGCCCTGTCCTCCCGTCGGCGTTTTGCTTCACGGGTGACGAAGAGGACGAGACTGAGTGCTCCGACTGCGCAGATCAACGCGATCGGCGAAGGCCATCCACTGGGCCACTGCAGCCCGGCGATCGCAAAGCGAGTACTTGGAGTCCACCAGCCGTAGGTGCCTCCTTCGATGAGTGCGAAGACGACTCCGGCGAAGCCGACCGTCACGAGTGCATTCCCCATGAGGTCAACGCCACGTTTGACGGAGGTGGATGAGGTCTCTGGGATGAACCAGATGAGCCCGATCACGATGATCCCGCCGATGAGCACATTGACGAGGAATGCCCATCGCCAGCTGGCGTCGGTGGTGAGGAGACCTCCCAGAAGAGGGCCAAGCGCACCGAATACGCCGATTGTGGAGCCCCAGATTGCGAATGCGATTGCGCGCTCCCTGCCATTGAACAAGACGTTGACCGTGGCAAGGGTGGAAGGCAGGATCATCGCGCCACCTACTCCTTGTAATGCGCGTCCGACGATGAGCATCGCGCCATTGATGGCAGCCGCGGATATCAAACTCGCAATTACGAACACGACCGTGCCAAGCAGGAACATCCGACGGCGTCCCCATCGGTCACCGGCGTGGCCGAAGGTGATAAGCAACGCTGCGAAGACGAGCGAATAAATCGAGTTCAACCATTCGGCGCTCACCTCCGAGATGTGGAGATCCTTGATGATCACTGGCACTGCGACATTGACGATCGTTGCGTCGACGATGATCATGGCGACACCGAGCGCGATAAATGGCATAGCAGTCCATCTCCGCGGATATGTGGCGGTTTCCTCTGTCATCTTGTGCCTCCGGTCAATAGTGCCATCATGGCTTGGTGAATCTCGGAACGAAGCTGCGGGGTCACCCCATTGGCGGCTTGCCGCGTGGCCGCTGCCACGAGCGCGTCGACAAACGCGAGTACGAGTACCGGATCGCGTGCGGGTTGATCTCTCAGCGCTTCGGCGACGGTGGCTGCGAGTGCGTCGCGGAGGGGTCGATGGCCGTCGATGACGATCGACTGGATTGGTTCGGGGAGGTGATCGAACTCTGCCATGAGACGAGTAGCTGCACCATCTCGGGGCCGTGCAGCGAAGTCGAGTTGACCGTCGAGCCACGCCAATATCCGCTCGATGGCGGAGCCCGCGCTGCCGAGCGTCGCCTGAGCCTGCGCCATTGCGGGGTCAAACGCTCGTTGGAGCCACTGTGCCACGAGTTCGTCCTTGTGGCGTGCGTATCGATAGAGCGAGGTCCGTGCGAGACCAACGCGTTGGCCAACTGCCACGAGCTCGAGGCCGTCGTAACCTTCCTCGGCCAGGATGCTCCCCACGGCATCGAGAATTGCTTCGTGCTGGTGGTCACGGTGTTCTTTGACGGTTGGCGCGGTGATACGAGGCATGCGACTACCGCTCCACTCGTCTGACCGAACGGTTGTCCATCGAAATGGACCAATTACCCCGACGGGCAGGGAGGTCTAGTAGCTCGCTTGGAGCTTCGGCGCATTTGCAATTGGAGCGACCGTCTGAGGACTGCGTACGTACCGCACCACACCTTGTGGAGGGACCAAGTTCATTCGTCGTTGCGTTGGAGAGCGGCTTGGGGATCGGTTGCCTCGCTCGCGTGGATGATTCGTGAGAGAGCATTCCTAGGCCTCATGTGAGCGAGCAATGGGGACCCGAGGGGTCAAACTTTGCGACATCATGTCGCTATTATAGCAACACGGCGTCGCGAAAGACACGTGCGTAGTTGGTGACGCGGTCACGATGTCTCTTGACCACCTCGGTCCGGGCATCGGAACTTCGATCGATTCGTTGGTTGTCGCGCTAAGCCGACAGCCTGTAGTTTTACCTCACCGCCCTTCGCGCGTGAGCATCCTCGATACCGCAAGAACGCGAACGCGACCACATCGGCGAGTTGTGAGTAGATTCCGTGGTGGAGTCCGGAGCGGCTTCGATGCTTGAGCTCACCGCGGGGTCATCGCTCGAGTTCATGGGTTGAAGTAGCATTGGCAGCGTGACGATATCGCACGTTCAGCTGTTTTCGGTACCTGTGGCAGATCAGGACGGCTCGATAGCGTTCTATGTCGATTGTCTTGGTTTCCAGCTTGTGCAAGACACCTCGTTTGGCTCGGATCAGCGCTGGGTGCAGGTTGCCCCTCCGGGGGCCCAAACCTCGCTCACGCTCGTGACATGGATACCGGACATGGTTCCAGGTTCACTCAAAGGGATCGTGCTGGAGACCGACGATCTCGACGGTGACGTGGAACGCCTTCGTGTCTTGGGGGTGTGCAGTGATGAAGAAATCCAGGTCCAGCCGTGGGGCCGATTCGTCACCTTCGATGACCCCGATGGAAACGGGTTGATTCTCCAGAGCTCCTCACGAGGATGAGGGCATGATTGCCCTGGCCGGACAAGGGGTGAGACGTTCGCCCGTCGTGAGATGAGGAGGCACGGGAGCGATCTGCACTCTGGTTCTTGCTCTTCGTTGCGTAGAGGTGATGGAGCCGTCCAATCTCAGGCAATACTTTCTGAGGGTGTAAGTTCTACCAAGATCTAGTGAATTGTCTAGATCTTGGTAGAAGCTCTTAGAGTGCACTTGTGGACCCTGTACGCAACCCTTTCAATCCAGGTGCAGGTACTCGCCCTCCGGCCTTGGTCGGGCGGGATGAGGAGATATCGTCGATGGACGTCGCTCTTCAACGGATGCGGCGAGGCATGAACGGTCGGAGCCAGATGCTCGTAGGGCTCCGTGGAGTTGGCAAGACCGTGCTCCTCAATGAGTTCGAGGATCTCGCCGGTGCAAGAGGCTACTTCCATGAGCATATTGAGGTTTCTGAAGACGGATCACTCGCACCGCTCCTGGCCTCGGCGCTACGTCGCGTGCTCTTGTCAATGGATGCAAAGAAGCGGATCGGTGATGCAGTACGCCAGGCACTCGGAGTACTCAAAGCGTTCTCCCTGCGCATACCCAATGGTCCAGAGATGAGTATCGATGTGGACGCGGTGGCTGGCCCCGCGGATTCAGGAGATCTCGCATCAGACCTTGCAGGTCTCTTTGTGGAAGTAGGCAAGGTGGCGCGCGACCATGACACCGGCGTGCTCCTCACGATTGATGAGCTCCATTATGTCGATGCTGCAACGATGACCGCGCTCGTGGTGGGCCTCCATCGTGCATCGCAGTTGACCTTACCGATCACAATTGCCGGCGCAGGCCTGCCGACGCTGGTAGCGGTGACCGGCGAGGCAAAGACCTACGTCGAGCGCATGTTTGTGTTTTCCCAGATCGGTTCACTCACTCATGAGCAGGCGATTGATGCGCTGCAAACGCCGGTGCGTGACGAGGGTGTCCGCTGGGAGGACGCGGCACTGACTCGGGTGCTTGAGCTCACCGAATGTTATCCGTACTTCCTACAACAGTTTGGCCAAGAGGCTTGGGACGTTGCGGAAGGTCCGAGCTTGATTGCGCTGAGCGATGTGGAACGGAGCGTGCCAGTTGTCATGGCCCAGCTCGATGATGGATTCTTCCGCGTGCGCACGAGATCAACTTCGGAAACCGAGCGCGCATATTTGCGTGCGATGGCAGAGCTTGGTCCAGGCCCTGTGCGAACGGTTGAAGTCGCTCGGCATCTGGGTAAGAAGCCCAGTGGTGTTGGGCCGGTCCGAGATGCGCTCATCAAGCGAGCCCTCTGCCACTCCCCTCGGTATGGGGAGATCGCCTTCACCGTACCGCTCTTCGACGAGTACGTGAAGCGTTGGAGCCCGCGCAGGTAAATAGCGATCGCACTGGGGTCGTGGCGACCCTGGCCCCTCGGCGACGCAAGATTTCTCGGGGAAGCGCCGCTGGTGTCCGCTAGGTCGCGGTCGCTCTGTAAGGGTGCCTACGAGCGGCGATCAAACCCTCAGCGCGTTGCGCTGCCTGGCAACGTCGGAGGCAGGGTTAGCTTGCGGGAACCATCGGGGCAGTAGCCGCCATGAGTCCGGAGCGGTCGCGGTGGATCGATGCAATCACGCCTCCGTCGACCAGGATGTCGGTGCCCGTAATATAGCTCGCATCGGAACTGAGGAGGAAAGCCGCGACATTTGCGATCTCCAGTGGTGCCGACGCGACTAAACGGTGCGTCATGAATCATGGTTCGTATGAGATCGCCAGATGCACCGGCGAGCTCCTGTTGTCCCATCGGAGTCAGGATGAGGCCAGGACTGATGCTGTTGACTCGTGCGGCTCGTGTTCCCCAGGCGAGACTCGCGGCCTGAACTCGAAGCTGATTGGCGCGTTTTGCGAGGCCATAGGCGCTGCTTGGGGTGAGGGGGGATGTGGTGAACAAGGGCAGCCTATGCAGTTCGCTCGACGGAGTCGTGGCGAGCGAGAACTCGATTCCGGGTGAGAGCTGGCCCATCATCATGGTGCCCGCCATGCTCGAGATGTACACACCGGCACCGCCCGGGGCGATGATACGACCGAACTCCTCGAGGCTGTAGGCCACACCTGAAAGGTTGACTGCGATGATCGACGCAGCATCAGCCTGAGCCGGTGAGAGCCCAGCAGTGTGGACGACGTAACGAACACTGCCAAGTGTCGCGGCGTCCGTGGCAAGTCGATGGAGATCTTCTTGCGATGCAACGTCTACGCGCGACGTGGTCACGTCACAGCCGTCATTTGAGAGCGATTCGAACACGTCATTGAGAAGCACTTGGTTCTTATCAGCGAGCAGGACCGATCTCCCGCTACCTACCCGCCGAGCAATGGCTTCGCCCATGCCGCCTACGCCGATGACGACGAGTACTTCTTCTGGAGTGTCCATGGCGGCACCTACCTTCGCTTTTTTTCCACGACCCGAGGCGCGCTGACGTTAGTTCAAGCTGGTGGGGTGCCAGCGCGCACTCGGTTCGTGCGGTCCCCTGCATGGATGACCGTAGTGCACGATCACCACTGTGCCAAGTGGTCTTTGGACCCTTTGCTACGGTGGAAGTGATGTTGTCAATCGAGTCACATTGACCCGACGAGCTTGTGTGAGTGGAAGCAGTGGCATTCGAAGTGCACGGTGCGACCACGAGATGCGACACCATCACGGACGAATGGAGGAGAAGACTCGATGGAAGCACTTTGTGAGGATTTGAGGGTGCTCGTCACTGGTGCAAGCAGTGGGCTCGGTCGTGCCATGGCGCAAGCCCTGTCGGATGCAGGTGCGCAGGTCGTCGTCACCAGTCGAGATGTCACACGGGCGAAGCGCACTGCCGAGGCGATGGGAAAGCGTGCACTTGGTGTAGGACTCGACGTGCGCGATCCTGGTTCGATCAATGCGGCCATTTCGTCAATCGAGGCGTATCTCGGTGGGATAGATCTTCTGGTCTGCAACGCAGGTATCGGGATGCGAACGGTGAATCCGAACTTCCTTACCGACCCGCAGCCGTTCTGGACGGTGGAAGCCGATGGGTTTCGGAACGTGTTCGATACCAAGGTGATGGGAACCTTCCTCGTGGCGCGGGCAATCGTTCCGGGCATGCTTGAGCGAGGGAGTGGACGGATTGTGGTGATATCGATGAATACCGAGACGATGTCGAGGAAGGGCTTCATTCCCTATGGCCCGTCGGGAGCCGCCGTCGAAGCCATGGCTGGCGTGATGATCGAGGATCTACGTGAAAGCGGCGTGACGGTGAACATCTTGCTACCCGGAGGTGCGACCAACACTGGCATGATTCCAGAGGGACTTGATCCTTCGAGGCGTGCACAGCTCCTTGATCCCTCGATCATGGGACCACCGATCGTCTGGCTTGCATCTGCAGCTTCAGAGGGTGTCCATGGGCGGCGCATCGTTGCGACCGAATTCGCCAGCTTGTCTTAAGGGTGCGTGGTCTGGGGGACGCCTCGTTGCCCGGATTCCACTTCTGAACGGGTCCAAGCGATTGGCATCCGGCTTACTCCACTGGCGATGCGCTGGAAGGCCAGCTGTCGATTTCTCACTGGTTGCCCGGGTTCGACGAGCGTGTGACAGGCTCCACAAACTGTAGTAGTGACTACAGATGTCGCTAGAGTGAGTTCATGGATCTTCGTCGCGATCGAGAGCCCGAGTCGCCGAATCATGCCACGGCGGAAAGGGCGG
>JBMFXL010000065.1:0-7416 GCA_049964275.1 Acidimicrobiales bacterium
CTCACATCCGCCGGTGAGGCCCTCGCTCAACAATGTGGCACATTACTCTGCGGCTATCGGTCAGCGCTCGAGTACCTCGAGGCACTCGTCCAAGGGGATGCAGGTGTCCTCTCGGTCGCTTCATCGAACACGGTTGCGGCGTACGTGCTGCCGCACTGGCTGATCGAGTATCGACGTTCCTACAACGGGGTCAGGATTGCTGCACGTTCGACCAACTCCGAACTCGTGGTGGCTGCACTGCACGATGGAGAGGTGGAGATCGGTCTCGTCGAGATGCCAGAGCTCAACCCTGGACGGGGGTTCGTTGCACATCCCATAGGGGGTGACGAGCTCGTACTCGTGTGCTCCCCGAAGCTTGCGCAGTTTCCCACTCGCGAGGTCGACTGGGATGAGATTCGTAAGTTACCCCTGGTGACGCGGGAGTACGGTTCAGGCGTACGTGCTGTAGTGGAGCGGGCCCTTTCTGCCGCGCGTTATCGACCTGAGCAGGTCATCGAGCTTGCAGGAGGAGAGGCAGTTCGTGAAGCCATACTTGCCGGTCTCGGCATTGGCTTCCTCTCTTCGCTCGCGGTCGTAAGGGACATCGCCGAAGGGCTGCTCGTGCCGCTTACCCTTCGCGGGCTCGGCCATCTTGAGAGGGGCTTCCGCGTGTTCTCGAAACCCTTCGACGAGCTGTCGATTCCTGCGAGGAACTTCCTGACCTTGGTGACAAGGTAGCGGATGGAACCTACGACGACACCGCGCGTTGCGGTCGGCTGTGATGTAGTGGAGATCGACAGGTTTCGAGGTGCATGCGTGCGGGCGCCGCATCTATTGGTGCGACTCTTCACCGAGGCCGAACGCGAGGCACTGTCGCACAAGGTGGATCCCGTACCTTCTTTTGCCGTTCGTTTCGCCGCCAAGGAAGCGGTGTTGAAGTTGTTCGGGGTGGGACTTGGAGGTGTGCACTTCCACGACATCGAGATCGTCCGCACGCCGAGCGGTAAGCCGATCGTACGGCTTGGGCCAACAGGACAGGCGCGAGCTACCATTGGGCGTTTCGGTGCGATCGAGCTCTCCCTGTCGCACTCCCACCGCACGGCGATCGCGACCGCCGTTGCGCTTTGGCAGGGCCCCATTCCCGACTCGAAGGAGCCATTGGCGTGATTCCCGTACTGAGCAAGGAACAGATGCGTGCGGTCGATGCACGGATCTTGGCATCGGGTACCCTCGAAAGCGTCATCGACAACGTGGGGCGCTCGATTGCGCGGGAGATCGCCCGGTTCCTTGGTACCTGCTACGGGCGTCGTATCGTCATCGAGTGCGGTCCAGGCAACAACGGGAATGATGGGCGAGCGGCCGCGCGTCATCTTCGTGCCCGTGGTGCGCACGTCACCGAGGTGGACGCGGGTGAGCCGATCAACCAGTCCGTACTCGCAGAGGCAGATCTCTATGTCGATGCCATCGTTGGTATTGGCGTGACGAGAGGGCGGGAGGCTCGTTCGCTCCCTCTCGGATTACCGGTCGTGGCCGTCGACCTTCCCTCCGGTGTCCATCCAGACACCGGGGCTGCGTTCGGTGATCCGATTCCCGCGGACTTGACCCTCGCGGTGGGAGGACTCAAGCGAGGTCACCTCCAGAACGCGGGTGCCCAGCTGTGTGGCCGACTCGAGATCGTGATGCCTGAGCTTGCACCTACTGACGGTGAGGTGTGGATGATCCAAGACGCTGACGTCCTCGCCGCGGTTCCGCAGGGGGGACTCGAGACCCATAAGTGGAAGCGCGGAGTCATGGTGGTCGCAGGCAGCCCCGAACTTCCAGGTGCGGGAGCGATTGCGGCGTGCGCGGCATATCGACTGAGCGGAGGAATCGTCCACCTCTTCTCCCAAGGGCGAAATGCTGATCTTGTGGGCGCGTCGTCCGTGCCCATCCCGCCAGAGCTGGTGGTGCGAGCCCTCGAGAGCCTCTGGGCGGAGCCAATGGTGGCGGAAAGTGCCCGGTTCCGATCATTGGTCGTAGGGCCCGGCGTTGGTCGAGGAATGCAGATCGCAAACTTCCTTCGCCGTTTGGTGGCGAATACCGAGACGCCGACCGTGGTGGACGCCGATGCACTCTATGCGTTTGGAAGTCCCGAGCGTCTCGAGCGCACCGCGCGTAGGAATAAGAGCGGAATCGTGATCACTCCACATGAGGGCGAGTTCCGGGCACTCTTCGAGCCAAGTGGTCTGACGCTTGATTCCTCGGCCGACCGAATCGAGGTTGCCGTAGAGGCCGCACGACGCTCGGGATGTGTAGTGTTGCTCAAGGGCTCGCCAACGGTCGTCGCGAGTCCAGAAGGCTGGGTGCGGATCATCGTGTCAGGCAGTGCCGCGCTCTCCTTCGCTGGCAGTGGTGACGTACTATCGGGGGTCATCGGTGGACTGCTTGCGAGGGGTCTCGCGCCATTCGAGGCGGCTTCCATTGGTGCGCATCTTCATGGTCGTGCGACGATCGATCAGCCTCGGTATTCATGGACGCCCGAAGCGTTGACCGAGGCGATCGACACCTGGCTCTCTCGAACCCGCGGGGATTGGCACGTACCTCATCCTGCACGCTCCCTTGCAACGCTAGCGAATGTGCCCTTGCGAGCGAACTAGCCTGAAGCGGGATGTTCGACGTTGCATGATGGCAAAGCGGTAGGGGTGTCGATGGTAACGATGGGTCGGTCATTGTGGGCGGAGATCGACCTCGATGCGTTGCGATCCAACATGAGCTTTCTCACTCGAACGGTCTATCCCGCAAAGTTCTGCGCGGTGGTCAAAGCGGACGCCTATGGGCATGGCGCCCGGATCATCGCGGGAGCCGCGCTCGAGCACGGTGCGAGCTATGTGGCCGTTGCCACCGTCGAGGAAGGGGTGGCCCTTCGGGACATCGGCATTACCGCGCCGATCCTTCTCCTCTCCGAGCCCGACCGTGATGCGGTCGAAGATGCAGTGGCCCGAGATCTTACCTTCAGCGTCTATTCCGTGCGTACGCTCATCGAGATCATCGCTTCCTGGGAGCGATTGAGTCAATCCTTTCCGTCCATGAAGGTGCCTCGAGTACACGTCGATGTCGACACCGGTATGCATCGAATCGGCACCTCCTCGGAGGGCGCGCTCGAACTCGTCTCGATCGCGACACAGGGCGGTCTCGACGTGGAGGGCATCTTCTCGCACTTTGCAGTCGCTGACGGGGGCGAGGATGGTCGCGAGATGACGCTCCGACAGATCCGTCGTTTCGAGCGAGTGCTCGCGCAGCTTGCCGCGATGGGAATTACACCGCGTCTCGTGCACCTCGCGAACTCTGCAGGTGCCCTTGGCTATCCGGCCTCACGTTACGACATGGTCCGAGTGGGTATGGCCATGTACGGCTATCCCCCGAGTGAGCATGTTGCGGCACCGACGCTTCGCCCTGTCCTCTCGCTTCGCGCGAGGGTATCCTTCGTGCAGTCGCTACCCGAAGGAGACGCCATCTCCTATGGCCTCAAGCGACCGTTGCGTCGCCGCTCTACCATTGCCACCGTGCCCGCCGGCTACGCAGATGGAATCCCGCGACTCGCGTTCGAACGAGGACTCGAGTTCCTCGTGCACGAACAGCCTGTCCCAATTGCGGGGGTCGTGACCATGGATCAGCTCATGATCGACTGTGGAGATCTTGACGTACGAATCGGTGACGAAGTGGTGCTCCTGGGTCGTCAAGGAAGGGCGTCGGTCGACGCGCGAGACTGGGCGCGTGCAGCGCTCACTTCGCCTTATGAGATCGTGACGCGGATCGGCCCGAGGGTGCCACGGGTAGCGGTGGCGGCGTCGAATGCGTCGTCGGCCCACTCTGGGCGTGGGTAGCGAGGGCAATGAGTCGCCAATCTCCTCCTTCACTCGCGCTCCTCCAGCACCAGGCAATGGAGTGTCATGCCTGTGTGTTGGCCACTACTCGTACGACCGTGGTCTTTGGCGAAGGCTCATCATCTGCGGAGGTCATGTTCATCGGGGAGGGTCCAGGGCGCGACGAGGACGAATCGGGTCGTCCGTTCGTTGGTCGCTCGGGCAAGCTCCTGACGCGGCTGATCGAAGAGGAACTGCATCGAACTCGCGGAGAGGTCTATATTGCGAACGTCGTGAAGTGTCGTCCACCGCAGAACCGGAACCCTGAGCCAAATGAGATTGCGAGCTGTGCGCCATATCTCGCGGGGCAGATAGCGGCGATCGATCCCAAGGTCATCGTGACCCTCGGTGCGTTCGCGACCCGTGCCGTACTCAAGGTATCGACGGGAATCACCGCCCTTCGGGGTCGGGCGTATCTGGTCGACGGGCGGACGGTCGTTCCGACCTACCATCCTGCGGCGGGACTGCGAGGCGGACCTCGGGTGGTGACGGAGATGCGCGCCGACCTGGCGCTCGCGGTCCTGGTGCTTCGAGGAGAGGCGGTTGCCGAGTGAGGCACGTATTCGAAACGACCTCGGTTGAGGAGACCGAGGCGTTGGGCGAACGACTTGGGCGGAGCATTCGTCCGGGAATGGTCGTGGCGCTCTGTGGTGAGCTTGGTGCGGGCAAGACTGCGCTCGTGAGAGGTATTGGACGGACGTTGGCTGCCAAAGGAGCTATGACGTCTCCGACGTTTCTGACCATCAAGCCCCACCAATCGACCGTCGGTGTGCTCTATCACTGTGACCTCTATCGAGTGAATGAGCCTGGCTACCTTTCTGCGCAGGGAGTCTTGGACGACGTCGTCGAGGGCCGCGGAATCGCACTCGTGGAATGGGCTGAGCACATGGGCGAGGATGAGGTCGCGCCACTTGGTGACGCACTTGTCTGGGTGAGGATCACTCGTGGTGAGGATGAGGTCGAGTCCAGGGATGGCGAAGATTGGGATGCAGTCGGGCCAAGTACACGAAGGATTGTGATCGAGTCCGAGATGGTTCTCGCCAGTGAGGTACCGAACGATGCCAGAGGATCGGGGGAGCGCCCGCTCCGTGGACTGCTCATCGATACGTCAGGCCCGCGGATTGTCGTTGGACTCTCGACTGAGGGTGTACTCGAGTGGTTGGGTGTTCGCGAAGGCGAACGTCATGTCGAGGAGATTGGTTCCCTCGTGCAGGAGGCGTTGAGCGAGACCACGCTCACCCTTGGGGAGTGTGACTACCTTGGGGTCGTGACCGGTCCGGGCGGCTTCTCTGGACTCCGTGTAGGAGTGAGCTTTGCGTCGGTCCTTGCGAGCCTCGAAGGATTACCTGTCGTCGCGCTCTCGAGCCTTGAAATCCTTGCCAGGAGCGCTCTGGAAGGTCATGTGGGCGGTTCGGTGCAGGTCGCGATTGCCGTGAGTGATGCGAAGCGTCACGAGGTGTTCTACGCCGTCTTCGAAGCAGCATCGATGAAATTGTTGGCCGAGGGACACTGTCTCCCATCTGAACTCTCGGAACGAATGCTCGCCGAGACCGGCCTTGCGCACGACGGACTGGCGGGAATCGCGCTCGGGAGTGGCCTCGAACGATACGGCGAGGATGTCGTGCTTCCTGATGGTATTCGTAGGGTAGGTTTCGAGATTGCGCAAGTGATGGCCACTGCAGCCCGATTCGCCTACCACGCCGCACGACGAGGAGAGATCGTAAGCCCTGAGCTGCTCGAGGTGCATTACCTCAGAGGTGCGGATGCGACGCCGAATACGCGCTCGCTCATCGGTGGCGGAGGTCCCACGTGACGGGCGAGGCAATTCGGATCGTGCGGATGCGACGCCGTCACCTCGGCGGTGTGATGCGCATCGAGAACCGCGCGTATGCGCGCCCATGGTCCCTTGCCATATTCCTCTCGGAGTTGGCGCAGGTGGAAACGCGTCATTACTACGTAGCACTTCAGGCACGTCGTGTCGTCGGTTACTGCGGACTCATGGTGGCAGTGGGCGAGGGACACATCACCAATGTGGCGGTCGATCCTGAACTCCAGGGATCCGGTATCGCAACTCGATTGTTGCTGAATGCGTTTGAGGTTGCCATGGCGGAAGACGCGAGGGACATGACCTTGGAGGTGCGCGCGTCGAATCACCGTGCTCAGCGGCTGTACTTTTCCTTCGGATTCCAGCCGGTGGGTGTCCGCAAGGATTACTACCAGGACATCGATTCGAAGGAGGACGCCATCATCATGTGGGCCTACGGGATCGCATCGGAGGAAGAGCGCATGCGACGACAGGAGATCGCAGATCGGATCTCCCTATCAGGCCCCACTGGGCGCTCTGGTGCGGAGGATTCTTCGGGAGAGAGCCATCCATGACGGATCTCTTGCGCGTCGAATACGGCCTGACCCTCGTCGGTATTGAGACCTCCTGTGACGAGACTGCGGTGGCGCTGCTACGAGACGGTGAGATCAGCGCGTCGGTGGTCGTCGCCCAGAACGATATCCATCGTGATTTTGGCGGCGTGGTGCCCGAGCTTGCGTCCCGCGCGCATTCGAGGGCGATCACGCGCGCGATCCGAGAGGTGATGGAGTATGCAGAGGGTGTGTCCCTCGACGGTATTGCGGTGACCTCTGGTCCGGGACTCGCGGGTCCATTGATGGTGGGGGTCGCGGCGGCCAAGGCACTCTCCCTCTCGAAGAACGTTCCTCTTATCGGAGTCGATCACATGGAGGGGCACCTCTTCGCAGCCACCCTCGTCGAGCCGGTTGCGCTGCCTGCCATTGTGCTGCTTGTTTCTGGAGGGCATACGGAGTTGCTCGCGATCGACGCGCCCGGCATATATCGATATCTCGGCGGAACCATTGATGACGCTGCGGGCGAGGCATTCGACAAGGCGGCTCGTATGCTTGGGCTCGGTTTCCCAGGTGGGCCGGAGATCGAGCGCCTCGCAGCGACCAGCGTGGGGCCGGTCACCTTCACCTTTCCTCGTGCGTTGGCTCATCACGGTCTTGACCTTTCGTTCTCTGGACCGAAGACGGCGGTAGTGAACTACTTACGTGCGCACCGAGATGCGGACCCTGCACACGTTGCGTACGCCTTCCAAGAGGCGGTAGTCGATGCGTTGATCATCAAACTTCGTCGTGCGATCAAAGAAGGTTTTTATCGCTCGATCGTCATCGGAGGTGGAGTCGCTGCCAACACGCGACTGCGTGAGGAGACCGCGCGTCTTGCAGAGCAAACCGGACTTCGGGGTGTCATACCTCCAAGGGCGCTCTGCACCGACAACGGTGCGATGATCGCCGCGGCCGGGGCATTCCGGCTTGCGAGGGGTGACGTCGCGCCACTCGCGCTCGGAATCGATCCTGCACGAGAGCTTGCGGCAAAGTAGGTGAAAATCTTGCGCGAGGCGCTGATCGTTAGCACTCGAATGACTAGAGTGCTAAGTGGCCAAAGCAAAGGTCGTTTCAATCAAGGAGGCTTGAAGTCATGAAACTCCAACCACTGGAGGATCGTATCGTCGTGCGCCCAGCT
>JBMFXL010000066.1:0-7389 GCA_049964275.1 Acidimicrobiales bacterium
CCCGAGGTGATCTCCCCGGATCATCGCCTACCGTTGGTGATTGGTATGTCGAGATGGTCGAGACGCTCTTGCATCTAATGTCCCGTCCGGCCCTGATCGGCAGGATTGGCCAGGACCACCTTGGTGTCCTCTTTGAGCGTGGGTCCGAGCGTTCCTTGGAACTACTTCTCGCGGCGCTTCGGATTCGAATGGCCTCAATCACCGACCGTGTTCCGCCCTTTGCGTACGCTCCGATCGATGCCTGGACACCGATTGATCCCGGAGTGGCGCCTTATCTCATTTCTCCGGATGCCGCATAGTTGAGCTGACCTCAGAGAGGCCACAGACGAGGCTCGTTACCATCATGCGGAGCTGTCCTTAGGATCTTGAACTTGGATTGGGAAGATGGGTTATCGAAGTAGCGGCAGTTCACGCGGGTACCTCTACGTCGCGCTGCGCTCGATCGCCGTCGTGATGGTCGCGCTCAGTGTGGCACTAGTTGGAGTCGACGTTGCCGTGCAGACCCCCTTCCGAGGGGCATCGAGCGATGTGGAGGGTCATGCTGCTGGAGCAGTGACGGTGTCGGTTTCACCCCAGCGAGCTCAGAGATGGATGGGATTTGGAGCGTCCGGTGCGTGGTGGTCAGGGCCGGTGGCAGCGTTCGCTCCGAGCCGTCGGGCTTACCTTGGGAAACTGCTGTTCTCCTCCTCGGGCCTAGAGCTCAGCCAGTTCCGATACAACATTGGGGGAGGTGGCTACGGGGTCCTGGTCCCGTGGAAGGCGGACCCATCGATGTATACACCGAGCGGTCAATTCAACTGGAATGGTGACCCGGCGGGAGTCCTGTTCCTCAAGATGGCACACGAAATGGGAGTCAAGGATCTCATTGGCTTCGTCAATTCGGCGCCTCCGCAGTTCACCTCCGACCACCTCTCCTGTGCGGGATCACTTCTTGGCTCTCAAGTGCAAGGATATGCAACCTATCTCGCCCGCCTGGTGCAGGGACTTTGGGTGCATGATCACATCAAGCTGTCCTATGTGTCGCCCATGAACGAGCCAGCGAACTCCTTCCCCTCCTGCAAGCAAGAGGGAATGGCGGTTCCTGTCGCGCTACGCGGACCCCTGGTCGTGGATTTGGGAACGGCGCTCGAGAGGTGGGCGCCGTGGTGCAGGATCACTGCCGACGAATCGTCTCAAGTTTCATCTCAGATGTTGAAGCAGCTCCCGGAGTGGGTCACGCCTGGGGTACTGCCGTATCTGTCGGTCGTTGCTCACCACGATTACGATTTCCCCACTTCGGCGGTGTTCTCACGCATGAAGGCCTATGTCTCTAGTCTCCATCGACCGTCGTGGACTTCGGAGATCTGCTGTTACCAGGGCGCTCGATTTGGATATCAGTACGACCCGACGATGTCTTCAGGGCTGTGGCTCGCAGACTTGATCTACCATACGGTCACCTTTGGGGGTGATTCCGCATTTCAATGGTGGATCGCTGCCTCCCCTGACGTGGGATGTGATGTTACGACCACACCATCTTGTGCGAACCAGGTCAACGTGCTCGGGAGAAATGATGGACTGGTCTACTTTGACCTGAATGGAGGTCGCAACGGAGATCAGCGCTTCTTTCTTACCAAGCGCTACTGGGTGTTCGCCGGATTCTCTCGCTACATCCGTCCAGGAGCAATTATTCACCTCGCGCGCACGGACGACGCAAGTATTCATGCGATCACCGCGTACGCCAACCATGTATGGACCGTCGTCGTGATCAATGAGCACACCGCTAGATCAGGGCCGACGACACTTCAGATCCAGTTTCCCCCGCACACCATGTTGCGGTCCGTCGCAAGCTCGATCGTGACCTCTCCTACTTCGAACGCAGCGCCCTCGCCAAAGCCTCAGGTCAATGGTTCAGTCGTCGTGGGCTCCATCGCCCCATCTTCAGTGACCACCTATCAATTTTCGTCCTAGGCAGTGACGAGCCTCACGCTATCCTTTGGTTCAGAGGGGAGCGTGCGGACGATGATTGATGACGAGAGAGCTGAGACCCGGACGAGTGCCGTAATCCTCGCTGCTGGCGAAGGCTCGAGGATGCGTTCTCGACGCGCCAAGCCGCTCGCCAAGCTCTGCGGCAAGACGATGATTGGGCATGTCATCGATGCCTTGTCGGAGATTCCGACGCTCAAGCGGGTGGTCATAGTGGTTGGCCACCAGCATCAGTCGGTTCGTGACGCGGTTGGGGAGATGCGTACCGATGGAATCGATATCTCCTTCGTGCGACAGGAGCATCTTCGGGGAACTGGGGATGCGTTGGCCGCCGCTTTGACGGCTCTCCCAGATCCACTGGCAGAGTCATCATCCCATCGTGAGCCTGTGATAGTCGTGCCCGCCGATACTCCATTGTTGCGGACGGAAACCTTGCAGGCGCTCGTTGACTCCCACCGACGGACCGGTGCCGCCGCAACTCTCCTGACGGCAGACGCTGAACAGCCAGCAGGATACGGGCGAATCGTGCGCGACCGCCATGGTGAGATCATGCGAGTGGTTGAGGATCGAGATGCCAACGAATCAGAGGCCCTGATCCGAGAGATCAATACGTCGTGCTACGTCTTCGAGTCTTCGGTACTTGCTCCCTCTCTCCGGCGACTTCAACCATTGAACGCCCAAGGCGAGTACTACCTCACTGACGTGGTCGAGGTGTTATCGAGTGCGGGATATGGCGTGGGAAGCGTACGACTCGAAGATTTCTCCGAAGTACTTGGCGTCAATGATCGTGTGCAACTTGCCGAAGCTGAGCGACTCATGCGGGCGAGGATCAACCTCAAGTGGATGACAGCTGGAGTGACGATCGTGGACCCTCTTTCGACGTACATCGATGCGGAGGTCGAAATTGGAGGAGACACGACGATCTGGCCGCAGACGTTTCTATCGGGTGCGACTGCGATCGCGCAGAATTGTGAGATCGGTCCGGGGGTTCGCCTCGTAGACTGTCTCGTTGGCGAAGGGGCGAAAATCGTGCGTACCGAAGGCGAAGGCGCGCACTTTGGCGAAGGTTGCGTCGTCGGTCCCTATGTCACCGTCCGTGCAGGAGCCAAGATCGCGATGGGGCGCGAAGTTGGCTCATTCGTCATCTTGGAGTAAACAGTGGAGCTAGTCCTTCGAAGGCGCCTTGAGCTGTATGCCGGCCGCGCCCACCGTGACCTTGCCGTAGAGGTGGCGGGGCAGTTGAGCGTACGGCTTGGGCCGATGGAACTGAAAGAGTTTGCAGACGGAGAGATCTACTGCCGGTTTGGTGACTCGGTCCGCGGAAAGGACGTTTTCATCCTTCAGACGCATGCAGGCCCCGTCAACGACTCCATCTTTGAACAACTCATCATGATTGACGCCGCGAAGCGTGCTTCTGCGGATCGCATTACTGCGGTCTGTCCCTACTACGGGTATTCACGCCAAGACCGAAAGTCCTCCGGGCGAGAGCCCATTACCGCCAAACTCGTCTCCGATCTGTTCGCAACTGCGGGTGCTGACCGGATCGTGTCGGTTGATCTTCACTCCGGTCAGATCCAGGGCTTCTTTGATGGCCCAGTCGATCACCTCACTGCGATGCCGGTGCTCGTGGACTATCTCCGGCGACATGGTGACCCCGATATCGTTATCGTGGCGCCCGACGCGGGTCGCGTGAAGGTGGCATCGAGGTACTCCCAACACCTCAATACAGACCTTGCATTCGTGCATAAGCGTCGTCCTCGTGGCACGGCGAATGTGGTCGAAGCACTAGATGTGGTGGGTGAGGTCAACGGGCGTAGGTGCGTCATCATCGATGACATGATCGATACCGCAGGGACGATCTGTGCAGCGGCGGAGCTTCTCTACTCCAAGGGCGCTTCCGACGTATGGGCGATGGCGACACATGCGATCCTTTCGGATCCTGCGACCGATCGACTGAAGGCCTCGGAGATCTCTCGAGTGATCGTTACGAACACGCTTCCCATCCCGGAGGAACGTCAGTTCGACAAGCTCTCGATCCTGTCGGTAGCCAAGATCATTGCAGACGCGATCGCAGCGGTTTTTGAAGATGGGTCTGTGTCCGACATCTTCAAGGGAGATAATCTCTCCTAGCGCGTGAGGGTAAAGCGAGAGGTGAACTTCGCTCTCTTCGCGTGTATCACTGTCGGGAGCGACTAAAATGTCGTCTTTGTTTGCGCAAGTTCGCATCCATCCATTGAGGAGTTGTAGGTGTCACAGGCGGAAGTAGTTGCTGAGGTTAAGAGCGCAACCGGAAGCGCCGATTCCCGGCGCCTTCGTCGTGAAGGTCGTGTTCCTGGAGTGCTGTACGGCAAGGGCGTAGAGGCCACGCCTGTTTCGTGCGATGCGCGTGACTTGAGAATCGCCATGGCAAACCGAATCGCCAAGGGTGCGCTGGTCACGCTCGTGATCAATGGCAAGAAGCAGTTGGCGCAGGTGCAGGACGTGCAGCGACATCCGGTCCGTCGCGAGGTTGCCCATGTCGACTTCCTCGCCATGAGCGCCACCGAGACTATCACCGCCTCGATCGGCCTTGAGGCAGGCACGAACGTCGAACTTGCGGTCAATGCCATCGAGGTCTCTGGTACCTTTTCTCAGATTCCGCAGTCCATCGCGGTCGAGGCCGCGGGAGCGGACGACGAGGGAGTTATTCTCGCGTCATCGATCACACTTCCGTCGGGTCTGACATTGATCACCGATGGCGAGACAGTCGTCGCGAGGCTCTCCGAGGACGCATAGTCGCGGCGGTGTCGGGGCAACGGAAGTTCCTCGTCGTTGGTCTTGGGAATCCAGGCACCACGTACGCCAAGACACGCCACAACGCAGGCGTCTGGGTTCTCGATGAACTTAACAAGCGCTTCAGCGGTAGTTTTCGACCCGTGCGTTCGGCGCACTCCCTTGTGTCGGAGCTCTCAGGCGAGATGGCGGGAGTGACGTGTGCATTCCCTCAAACCTTCATGAACGAATCCGGTCGCGCGCTTCGGTCATTGGGGATGCGATCCGGCGCATCGTTACCAGACCACCTCATCGTGGTGCATGATGAACTCGATCTACCGCCAGGTTCGGTTCGCGTCAAGCTTGGCGGAGGACTCGCAGGCCATAATGGGCTCCGTTCGATCGCTTCACATCTCGGCTCTCAAGACTTCATCCGTATCCGGGTGGGAATCGGTAAGCCTTCGGGAGGTCCGGATGCGGTCTTGCGCTGGGTACTTTCCGCTCCGTCCCGCTCCGAACAGATCGACTATCAATTGGCGATCGACGAGGCCGCACAGGCAACGGTGGATGTGGTCACCCAGGGAGTCCAGATAGCCATGAACCGACATAACGGAGCAACATGACGTTGGTTCCTGCCATGCTCGATCGACTCGGATCCCTTGCCTCACCCGTCGATGCACCAACGCTTGTCGAAGTCGCCCCACACGTCGAGTCCTCCGCATACGGTATCTACGCGTCCCTACTTGCTCGCGAACTCTCGAGCGGGATCGTCGTCTGTGTCGCACCGAATCAACGCGATGCCGAACGCATCTACGAGGATGCAGTCACCTATCTAGGTGATGAACATTGCAGCTATTTTCCCCACTGGGAGACCCTTCCATTCGAACGGGTCTCACCCACGATAGAAACACAGGGCCGCCGCCTGCGTGTTCGAGAGATGCTTCTCCATGGAGGTACGACCGAGGGTCACCTCGTGGTGACGACGATTCGGGCGATGTGTCAGCGACTTGCCCCGGCAGGTCCATCGCTCTCGTTCGCGCTTACTCCCAATATGGAGTGTGTGCAGGAGCGACTCACGCGATCCCTGTCTGAGTGGGGCTACGTTCGGGAGTATCAGACGGAGAACCGTGGCGAGTTCTCTGTGAGGGGCTCGATCGTCGACGTGTTCCCGAGCGTGGGGACATGGCCGGTTCGAATCGACTTCTTCGGCGATGTCATCGAATCGATCCAGCGCTTTGACCCAGAGTCGCAGCGGAGCGTGGAGGTGCTCGATGATCTCGTGTTGTTCCCCGCTCGCGAGTTGGCGCTCACTGACGAGGTACGTGAGCGAGCACGTGTGCTCATCGACGAACATCCTCCGATCGCTCAGGTGCTGGCGCGAATCGCTGGCGGTGAGTACTTCGACGGGATCGAGAGCTGGTTGCCATGGGTGGTGACCGAAGAGATCGCGATTGGAGACCTACTCCGGAGCGGCGACACCGTACTTCTGTGTGACCCTGCTCGGCTTCGATCTCGAGCCATGGACATGATCGATGAGGAAGACTCACTGGCTTCGTCGCTTGGAGCAACGTGGGGTCTCGAGGAAGGAGCGATCGAGCCGCGTCTTCATGTGGGTTTCGAGCGTGCGCTTCGTGACAGCCACGCAGCGCACGTACTGGTAGGGGGAAATAGCGCCGGAAGAGTGGGTTTTGGGTCATGGGAGCTCAACGGGCGTGAGCCCGAGCAGCTGATCGCGAAGGTACGCGCACTGAGTGATGAGGGCATCCGTGTGACAGTCGCGGCAGAGTCCGAAATCTCAGCCGCGATGATCCGAAAGAGCTTTCGTGAGGCGGGCATTGCCGTCGACCAAGACGGTCCCAAGGGTGTCGTGGTGCTCACGGGTTCCGGTCTGGTGGATGGATGGATTGGGTGGCCGCTCAGGCTTGCCATACTTTCGGAGTCGGATCTTTCGGGGCGTCGCCGTGCTCATCGCAGTTCACGAACGCGCACCGCGCGGAAATCAGTCGAATTCGAATCCCTGGAGGTAGGGGGTTACGTTGTCCACGAAACCCATGGTGTCGCTCGCTACCAAGGAATGACCAAGCGTGCCATGGGGGGTGTCGAGCGGGACTATCTGCTACTTGAATACCGAGGCGGGGACAGGATCTACGTCCCTTCAGATCAACTCTCACTGATCACTCCCTATGGGGGAGGTGAGACCCCGGCACTTTCGCGCCTCGGTGGCTCTGATTGGTCTGCGACCAAGGCACGGGCGAAAAGGGCGGCGCAAGAGGTCGCGCAAGAGTTGATCGTCCTTTACCAGAAGCGGACCGTCTCACCAGGTCATGCCTTTAGTCCAGATAGCCCATGGCAGAGGGAAATGGAGTCGCTATTCCCCTTCGAACTCACCCCGGATCAGGACCGTGCGATCCGTGAGGTGAAGGCGGACATGGAATCTCCGCGGCCAATGGATCGACTGATCTGTGGTGACGTGGGTTTCGGCAAGACGGAGATCGCGCTTCGCGCCGCCTTCAAGGCAGTGCAGGACGGTAAGCAGGTAGCGGTGCTCGTGCCAACGACGCTTTTGGCGTCACAGCACTACCAGACCTTCAGCGATCGCTTTGCAGGTCAGCCGGTACGAGTGGAGATGCTCTCTCGATTCTTGACCGCCGCACAGGCGAAGTCTGTGCTCTCGGG
>JBMFXL010000067.1:0-7386 GCA_049964275.1 Acidimicrobiales bacterium
GGATGCCTCGCTTCTCGCCTGTTTTGGTGTGTTCATGTCTGCCATCGAAGATTAGTCGGAGAGGATTTACCTGATCCGATCTAGGGGTCTCAGAACTCCGCGCGCGTATCGAACTTTAAAGCTCCAACTTATGATGAAACTAGAAGATAAATTCTAATATATTGAGGCGTACTGGTACCTGTGGTGAGCGACGTGGAGGTCGATTGCGCAATGGTTGCCCAATCTCAAGGTGTGCTATATCGCACAGGGCGAGTCTCCGCACGTCATCCCTGGTGGCTGATTGCTGGTTGGCTCATCCTTACCCTCGTCACTGGTGGGTTGTCCCGGCATTTCGGTGGAATCTACAACGACAGCGTGTCGCTCAGCGGGACCCAGTCTCAGGTGGGATCTGCGCTTCTCAGTGCTCATCAACCACGTATTACCGGTTTTGGAGGACTGGTCGTCATCCACTCTTCGAAAGGTCCGTTGACCTCCGAGTCCTCGATAATCGACAGTACGTACCAGCGCCTCTCGGGACTCCCTGACGTCGTATCGGTAGGTAATCCTCTTGCTCCAACCTCACCCGACCTCTCCCGAGATGGACATACCGCCTATTACACGCTCAACTTCTCGGTCGCACCGAAGACCCTTGGGAGTTCATATGTGAACAGGCTGGATCAAGCGACCCAGGGCCTTCGGAACAGTGGCATCGAGGTTGAGTACGGGGGAGGTCTTGACCAACTCACACGTCCAAAGGCCTCGGACCTCCGTTCTGAGCTGGTTGGTTTCGTTGTGGCCGCCATCGTGCTCATGGTCTCATTCGGGAGCATTGCGGGCACCTTTCTCCCGCTCGTCTCCGCAGTGTTCGCCGCCATCTTGGGCCTCGCGGTACTGGGACTCGTCGCGGCGGTGACGACCTTTGGTACGGCCTCCCCCACGCTGGCGGCGATGATCGGTCTTGGCGTGGGGATCGACTACGCAGTGTTTCTGACTACTCGCTTTCGCCAACGAATCATGGACGGCGCCGATCCAGTCTCCGCCGCCGCGCGCACGAGCGCCTCGAGCGGAAAGGCCGTGCTCGTCGCGGCGACCACAGTGTCGGTTGCGTTGCTTGGACTCTACGTATCGGGGATCACCTTTATCGGCAAACTAGGCCTCGCAGCAGTATTCGCAGTGGTCACCTCCGCTGTTGCGTCGACGACTCTTGTGCCTGCCGCCCTCGGACTTCTTGGTCGACGAATAGACCGTGCACACGTTGGGCGTGTCGTCGCCGAGTCGAGTGGGAGCGGAGATGGGTGGGCACGATACGCTGCCAGCATCGCGCGACACCCGGTCCGCTATCTGGTGGCCGGTCTCGGGGTTCTTGGGATCCTTGCTTTTCCGCTTCTCTTCATCCAAATCGGCCATGTGTCCGATGGTGCCGATCCCTTGAGTTACACCGACCGTCGCGCATACGATCTCATTACGTCAGGATTCGGCGCAGGTGCCAATGGTCCACTCACTCTCGTGGTGGACGTTTCTAAGGTCTCAGGGTCGTCGACTGGACTTGTTTCGACATTGATCACGAACATCGCTCATACGCCCGACGTTGCGCACGTAAGTGCACCCACCGCGACCCCAGATGGAAAGGTGGTCTACGCCTCGGTCATCCCGGTGAGCGGACCCCAGGATCGATCTACCACCACGCTATTCAATCAGCTGATGGACCAGACGATCCCTCGATCACTGAATCAGTCAGCGGCGACCGGCTATCTCACGGGCGTGACCGCCGAGCAGATACAGTTTGACGAACTTCTGGGAGCACGACTACCGATCATCATCACCGTCGTGGTTGGGACAGCCTTCCTACTCATTTTGTCAGCATTTCGATCGATCACTCTCGCAGTCAAGGCGGCAGTCTTGAACCTGTTGAGCATCGCGGCGTCCTATGGCGTGGTGGTAGCGGTGTTCCAATGGGGCTGGGGCCGATCACTCATAGGCGTGAGTCAAAACGTGCCGGTCGAGTCCTACGTCCCGATGATCATGTTCGCGATCGTCTTTGGACTCTCCATGGATTATGAAATCTTCCTGCTCTCGCGGGTGCGTGAGCTTTGGCTGGGAACGCACGACGAGTCAGAGGCCGTCGCGGGTGGTCTTGCGGCCACTGCTCGTGTCATCTCCAGTGCTGCGCTGATCATGGTGAGTGTTTTCCTGGCGTTTGTAGGTTCTACCAACGTCGTAGTCAAGATGCTGGCAATTGGACTTGCGAGCAGCGTTCTCATTGATGCCACCGTCGTACGATTACTGCTCGTTCCCGCGGTAATGACGCTCCTTGGTAAGTGGAGTTGGTGGATGCCGGCCTGGCTCGAGCGCCTTGTTCCACATATCGATCCGGAAGGTACCGAAATCTCCGAGAGTGCGGCCGGCACGGAGCAGGAGGAGAAACCATCGCCCGTCACACTTTGAGGGTCGGAGCAGACTAGGCCAACTCGAGGGACTCGCCACTCTCTATCGGGCGCATCTCACTGCCTTTGATGACCCACGCACGCCCATGCCCTGTCACTTCATATCTTCCGTCGTTTCCGACGATCGCGGTGTTCTCATCGATGCCAACCAAGGTAACTCCCTGCGGGGGTCTGATGGCTGTTGATGTGAGTCCGGGAGGCACACGCGCTCCGAACCGATCGAAATGAGGTAAGACTGCAACCCTGGGCTCGAATCCGAACCCATGAACCTCGGAACCGATGATGCCTCGGAGGCTCGGAACCCAGGCACCAAGACCCATTGCCCCGGCGCTACAGCCTGCCACTGGACAGCCGTCTTCATATGCCTGGCGGATGCGTTCGAGCAACGCCGTACCTTGCAGGATCTCGACAAGGCGTTTGGGGCTGCCGCCAGAGAAGTAGATGACGCCAGCGCCATCTATCTGCGACACGATCGACGGATCGTTTGCCTGTTCGCGTGTGGATACTGCCAGCGGTACCGGCTCGACCCCGATTCGTTCTGCTTGGGCGATTCCAAGGTCGATCCAGTATTTGAGTCGCTCAGCTCCTTCGCCCGTGGCCGCGGTGGGAATTTGAATGTAGCGCTTTGGGCGATCCTGGAAGAGACGCCGCTCTGTCTCCGCCATTTGGGGTAGGTACTCACCGGAACCGACCAGACAGAGCGTGCGAGAGAGCGGTGCATCCATGGAACGAGATTAATGGAGTGCACGGGGTTGGCGGCAGGGAATACCCATTGGGGTATCTGTGTTGGAAATCGCATACCAGGCACAAAGGAGCGAAGATGGCCACGGTAGCACTGACGAAGGAAACATTTGAGAGCACTGTGGAGTCCAATGACGTCGTACTCGTCGACTTCTGGGCAGATTGGTGCGGACCATGCAAGATGTTTGCCCCCGTGTATGAGGAGTCCTCGAAGGAAAACACCGACATGGTGTTCGGCAAGGTTGACACGGAAGCTCAGCAAGAGCTCGCATCAGCATTCGGGATCATGTCGATCCCTACCCTCATGATCTTCAAGGAGCAGGTACTCGTCTTCTCACAGGCAGGGGCGCTCCCCAAGCACGCTCTCACCGAATTGATCGGCAAAGTTCGTGAACTCGACATGGATATGGTTCGTGAACGTCTTGCTGAAGCAGAGAAGGCGAAGGCGTAATCTCGAGGACTGAAGGGGAAGGTCAAGCACCTTCCCCTTCGCTCTCATCGGAGGTCACCATCCTCCGGCCCACAACTCGATATGTCGTGTGTGGACCTCTCGCGAGCATATGTACCCGACGTTGAGGAGGTGAGCTTGCTCTCCCTTGTGGGGAGGAGAGAAGCGAATCCCTTCATCGTTCCCGGTCCAGAACACGTCCTAGGCCGGTTTCGCCCTCGCTACTCATTCGGACAGGCGACCAGTGGTGCCGAATGGATCTTCGCTCCCTAGAAGTAATTATCACTATATGTGAGATTTGTTGCCTTTGCAACACTGAGAGAAATGTTTGTGGCGGATTTCTACACTTAGTTCGCGGTGAAGTTGATCACGCTGAGTGTTCCGCCATGAATGCTCTCACTGACCGAATAGGTGTGCCCGTTGACTCCGCCTACCAGAGTGACCTGCGTAGCGGATACGCCTTGTACGGTCTCCGTGATTTCAAGTGGTGAAGTACTTCGCTGGTCGGGGCTCACGAGAGTGGTTGGAAAGCTTACATTCGGAAGTACGGTACTCCACCAAGAGGTCTGGTTTGCGCTGAGGGCGTGAAGGAGTGTGAACCAACCCTGCAACGCCGTTCCTTCAACCTGTAGCGGTGCGTTGGACTGTTCAAATGCGGTCGAGGGAGAGCCTGCGAAATGGAGCTGGCCCATTTCTTGGGAGTTGTTCGCGAGCTGCACCAATGACGGATCTAGACCACTGGGGAGCGCGAACGACAGATTTTCCGACGGCAGCTGGCTGATGGCATTGGTAGTCGATATGGAAGGGTCCTGTGGCCCTGTCGCTTGGTAGGTTGCCGTCACGATGTATCGATCTGGCGTGTACCAAAGCGCATTCGGGGGCCAACAGGTATCGAGTACGATGGCGCCTCCGGATGGCACCGAGATGGATGCCCCGGGTGAGGTGACTTGGCTACCGGTGACGGTGAAGGTGTATGTTGCGCAAGGGACCGTATAGGTGATCACATCCCCTGTCTTCAGGCTCGAGAGCTGAGAGAAGAAGCTTACGTCGTGCGCTGCGAAGAGCGCGGCAGAGTTCGGTCCAGGCCAATTCGTCGAGGGATCGTGTCCTACGGATACGTTGAGCACCGAGTCGGTGAGACCTTGTAGGACGGGCGCGGTCAGCTGGATCTTCGGTATTTGGAGGACGCCCGGCCCAGGGGTGGCGGTGCACGCCTTCCCTGTGTGCTGCTTGGTGAATGAAATCTTGAGTTGCTTCTTGTCCTGGGTGAGTAGCTTCTTCGCCCCAGTAGAAGAGCGGTGGCTCCACCAGAGAGGATACGCCACCCCGACGAAGGCGGCGACAAGAAGCACGAGACCGATCGCTAATCGAAGCTGTGCCGCGCGCGACAGCCGTGTCGAGTGGCGGTATTTTGGCACCTCAGACACCTTCATTTCCCAGGTTCTTGTATGTAGTGTAGGCCCAACAGAGGCGCTATCTGATTCGGCAGTTGCTCCGAAGAGCCGTCCGGTCTTCAGGTTGTGGCGTATTCGTCATCGAGGAGAAGTCTGATTGACTGTAACGAAACTCGCATCGGTGGAGTTGTATGAGCATGGAGTTCGTAGAGCGGGATGAGGTTGACGACCGCACGATCATCGAGGAGTATCAGCGAGATCCCGCAGTCGGTTTTGCGCTATTAGTAGATCGGGAGAGTGTGGCACTCTTTGGAGTACTGCGCGGCTTCTGTTGGTCTCGGGAAGACACGATCGATGCCGTGGCAGAGTCCTTCCTCAGAGGGTATCGCGCACTTTCGTCGTACACTGAGGATCGACTTGGGTGCCTGGTGCTACGCTCATGGCTCTTTCGCATCGGTGTCAACATTGCGAAGTCCCGGTATCGGAGTGATCGTGCGCGGATCGAGCGGGAACGTCGAGTTGCCATGCTTGGACAAGGACAGATAGAGCCTTCAGCAGAAGATTCATACTGGCGAGACGAGATGGGGGAGTTTGAGGACCTGCTGGCGAGACTGCCACCACCCTCTCAGGTGGTGCTGGTCCTTCGCTTTGTGCACGGATTTACCAATGCGGAGATCGCGGAGACGCTCTCCATTTCGGAGGAATCGGTCCGTACGAGGGCGCATCGTGGAATTCATCGACTTCGAGCGCTGAGAGCGGTATCGGGAGGAGGATCGGATGAGCTACCTGGATGATGACGGGGCACTCGTTGAATCGCTGCTTCGTGGTCGTATGAAGGACGAGAGGATTGGAGAAGAGATCTTCGACCGGGTGATGCACCGGTGGGGAGTTGTGCAAGGTCCGATCGGCGAGGCGCTGGTGATACGTAATGACAAGGGCATCAAGCAGATCTTTCCGTTGACCTCCTCATCTGACCTTGCGAACCGCATCGCCTCGCTGAATGTGCCGATCGTAAAGACTCCGAGTGTGATGCCAGAAATTGAGCAGGCAATGCTTGAGGGCGATGGCAGCTCTTTAGCGTACGATCTTTCGGACCGGGGAAGCTTCGAACGTGAGGTATGGGCGTACACCCTGACGATCCCGAAGGGTATCGTTGCGAGCTATGGCGAGGTAGCAAAGGGAATCGGAGCGCCGCGCGCCTATCGCGCGGTAGGGAGTGCGCTAGGACGTAATCCGGTTCCGCTGCTCATTCCCTGTCATCGTGTTGTACGAGCTGATGGTTCGGTCGGGGAGTACGGCTTTGGCACGTCGTACAAGGTTGCGCTCCTTCGCTCTGAAGGCGTTATGGTCGATGATTCGCTTCGGGTTTCCCTTTCATAGTGAGCGCGAGAAATTTCAGTAAAGTTACTGAAACCCGTTAAGTTCCTGGAGTCGCAGTTCGATCACTCAGTGTGACTGAAAATGTTCCGTTAGTACAAGGAGTGGCAGAAGCCTCCGGGATGGCACCCGAGCTCTCCTCCTCTAGCAAGCGGTTTGGGATCCGGGCGCCGGGGGTTCCACGTCTGTCGGAACGAGTGGTCCGCGAGATGGTAGATGGCGGACACATTCGCTTTGATGCACAGCCCATCGTAGAGTTCGCGACCTCAAGGATCATTGCCCATGAGATGTTCGTACGGGTCGATGAATTCGGAGCGCCCACGCCTCACGAGCTCCTTCACTTGGCACAGCGGTATGGTCTGCGTAATGAGCTCGAAGCACGCGCGATCCAGATGATCCGCCAACTCCACGAACTGCGCCCGGCGAACTCACTGACAACCCTCAACGTCTCGTGGTCGGAGTGTTGCTCCGCGAGAGTGCGTGAAGTACTCGAAGGTGACCTCGACGAGCTCGTCATCGAACTCGGTGGTACGCCGCCAGAAGCGGACGCACTCTCCAACGTCGTCGACCAGCTGGCCGAGCTCCGAGAGTGCGGAGCGAGAATCGCAGTCGACTGGGATGGAGGTGGGGTTCAGGCACTTGACCTGCTCGACCGCCTGCGGCCTGACTTCGTCAAGATCAAACAATCGCTTACGAGGCGGGTCGTTGGTTCGGACGCAGCATCTCATGACGTTGCGATGATCGTGCGATATGCGAGCTCGATCGGAGCATTTTCGCTTGCCGAGGGCATCGAGCACGGTGAGGAGCTCAGTGCGCTGATTCGAATTGGAGTCGACCTCGGGCAGGGTTGGCACATCGGACGACCGGCGCAGGGCGTCCATGAGCTCGAAGAGCCACTCGTCTCGTCAATCCGAACCCAGGTAGAGGTGACCTCTCATGAAGGTGTGGTGGCGGCTTTGGTTCACCCGTCGGACTTCGTCCTACCTGGAGATTTCCCTCATGC
>JBMFXL010000068.1:0-7378 GCA_049964275.1 Acidimicrobiales bacterium
CATGAGGCGAGCGTCGATGAAGTCGCTCACTCACCGCTGCCGAAAGAGACTTCAGCTGCTGGGAGACGGCTGGCTGGGAGAGTCCGAGGAGATGTGCAGCCTCGGAAAGATTCCGCGTCTCGGCAACGACAGCCAAGGTTATAAGGTAGTCCGAGCTGACTTTGTCGAATCGATTGAAGGCGGTGACCACGACCTCCACACTATCCCGCGCCGTGACCGACCTTCCGCGAGGTACCCCAGAGCCGCGCGCAACCTCCCCTCACCTCGCGATCCTTACGCCAGAACTCGCGCCTGCACGCCCTGAGACCGGGGCGCTCGAACGACTCGCCATCGGCTGGGCATCCGAGCTCGCGGAGGTGGTCAACGTATCACTCGGCACCTTCCTCCATCACCGCATCCCACAGGAAGCCGACCTCGGGAGCTTCTCACGAGTGCTGATCGATCCCTCGCAACCGCTCGCGCAACTCAGGGCCCACGGCATCACCCACGTCGTCGTCCACAATCGCCCGCACTGGCTGGATGAACTCGAACTTCCTGGCTTCGTCGTCCTCCACAGCTTCGATCACGCATGGACCTCACCGAGCGACCCATATCCTCCCCGCGACATGCGCCTCCGTGGCCAGGTCTACGCAGTCTCGAAGGCACTGGCCGATCACGCAATGCGCCATCACGAGACAGGAAAAGGGGTCGGCATCATGCTCCCCTGGGTCGAGGATTCGTTCGACCGACCGCGCAACACGGATCAGCCCGCCGTCGATCGCCTCCTTTTCCCCAACCGGATCTCTCCGCGCAAGGGCGTGCGAGAGACCCTCCACGCGATGAAACTCGCCGGTGTAGGGGTCGATTTCGTGGAGAACATCGCTCCGAACGAGCGCCCGACCGTCCTACAAGACGAACTCCTCCGCGCCATCTTGGCCACCCCGGGCTGCCGACTCGTTCCACGCACGAGACACCCAAATGAGACCGCCGACCTCTACCGCTCCTATCGCGCCATCATCATGCCCTCGACCGCGCCAGAAGGACTCGGGATGGTCGCCGCTGAAGCCGCGGTCGCTGGGGTCGCCTTCGGCGCAAGCGCGCAGGGAGGGCTCACACAGTTGGCCCACGGTTACGGTACCGTGTTGCATCCCAACGAGCCTGCTCGCTACGCCCAGGAGCTCACCCAGCTTGCGTCGGCGAGCCCTCCTTCGGAGGCGCAGCGACAGCGTGCCGCACGTACGTTCAGTCGGTCCCGCTCGCTTGCAACGTTTCGAGACGCCCTGGGGACCATAGGCCTCGACCTACCGCAACGTTGAGGTCGCTCACTCGACCGTGACGGTCTTGGCGAGATTCCGCGGCTTGTCGGGGTTGAGTCCTCTGGCGATCGCAAGTCGGTACGCGAGTGCCTGGAGCGGTACGACATCGAGCATGGGTGAGTAAAGCTGGTGAGTCTGTGGCACGATGAGCCGCAGATCATCTCGGCCGGTGCCCTCAAGCCCCTCGTTGGTGACGAGGACGATCTTTGCACCTCTTGCCCGAACCTCTTCGACATTGGCCAATATCTTGTCGTACAGGTTGGTCCTTGTCGCGATCGCTACCACCACGGACTGCTCATCGATCATCGCGATAGGGCCGTGCTTGAGCTCGCCCGCTGGATAGCCCTCCGCAGGGAGGTAGGTGATCTCCTTGAGTTTGAGCGCGGCTTCGAGTGCGACAGGATATCCCACATGCCTGCCAATGAAGTAGAAGCGTTCGTACTCGACGAGTCGATCGGCCACCGAACTGAAATCGTCCCACCCTTGCAGGGTCTCGGCCAATCGTTGAGGCACGTCGTGCAATTTGGCCGCGAGCTCCTCGACCTCGGCGGGATACAAGGTCCGGCGGACCGATGCAAGGTAGAGCGCGATCAGTTCTAGCGCCGCAATCTGTGCAACATGGGTCTTGGTCGCCGCCACGCCGATCTCCGGACCTGCATGCGTGTAGAGCACCGCATCAGCCATACGCGCCATTGAGGCGTCGATGACATTGCATACCACCAATGTTCGGGCACCCATCGCCTTTGCCTCTGCAATGGCGGTGAGCGTGTCGAGCGTTTCTCCCGATTGGGATACCCCGATCACCAGGGTTGCCGGATCTACGATGGGGTCTCGATAGCGGAACTCCGAGGAGATGTCGATCTCGACAGGAAGATGACAGAAGTGCTCGATCGCGTACTTCGCCACCATCGCCGCGTGATAGCTCGTGCCGCAAGCGACAAGGAATACCTTGTTGACCGATTTGAACAGGTCAGGGTCGATGTGGAGTTCGTCGAGGAGCATTTGGCTCGCTCCGAACTCCCGAGAGGCCAACGTATCCTCCACCGCTCTCGGTTGCTCGAAGATCTCCTTCGACATAAAGTCGGGAAATCCTACGTGCTCTGCGGCCTCACGATCCCACTCGACCGACATGGACTCAAGAGGGTTCGTGCCAGTAGTAATTGCACCACTACCAGAGAGCACCACGACGGTCTCCTCAGGGACCGCAAAGAACCGCTCAGCCCTTCCAAGGAGTGCCGGGATGTCCGATGCCACAAGGGTCTGGCCGGAGGACTCCCCAATCACAAGTGGTGCCATACGGCGTACGATCGCAATCCGCCCAGGATCGTCGAGCGAGAGAGCGACGATGGCCATCGCACCTTCAAGCCGGCCGAAGACGGCCTCGAGGGCGGACTCAAGACGTGGCGTGTGCGCAAAGGCATCCTCGAGGAGATGAACGATCACCTCGGTATCGGTATCGGAGCGAAACTCATGACCAGCGTCGATGAGTGCAGCTTTGAGTGGTCGATAGTTTTCCACAATACCGTTATGCACCACGGCGATTCGGCCCGAACAATCGACCATGGGATGCGCATTGTGCTGGGCCGGTCGGCCGTGCGTCGCCCACCTCGTATGCCCGATCGCGGCAACAAGGGTCTCATCGGAGGGGTGGGACGACACCCACTTGCCTAGTTCATCTATCGAGGTGGTCTTCTCAGCAAACTTCGCGACCCTAATCTCATCAGCGAGGGCAACCGCAAGACCTGCAGAGTCATATCCGCGATACTCGAGCCGATGGAGTCCTTCGACGATGACATCGGCACGAACGTCCGAGCCGCACATACCAATGATCCCGCACACTCTTAGCCCGCTCTCCTCGCCGCCGCCTTTACCACGTTACCAATGCGCTCGGCCATCGAATGCGCACGCTCGTAGGTGGGAGCCTCCACCATCACCCGGATCTTTGGTTCAGTCCCAGACGCTCGGACGATGATACGCCCATCTGCGCCGAGCTCTCGTATCCCTTCGTCGACCACTGCGACCACGGATGCCGCGTCCATCACACCGCGCGGATCGTCCACTCGGAGGTTCAAAAGCACCTGAGGCAGCCTCACCATTGCCTCCTTGCGGAGCCTCGACAGGCGTTCTCCCCGCCTCACCACCAAATCGACGAGCTTGACTGCACTGAGTAGCCCATCACCGGTGGTCGCCTCATCGCGAAAGATGATATGCCCGCTCTGCTCCCCACCGAGCATCACATCATGCTGTTCCATCTTCTCGAGCACATAACGATCTCCAACCGGACACCGAAGCAAGCTAATACCCGCCCGATCAAGGGCGATCTCAAGTCCGAGGTTCGACATGATGGTGGCCACCACCATGCCTCCTCGCAGTGCCCCTAACGCGTCAAGATCCTGGGCAAAAAGCGCAAGCAGCACGTCGCCGTCGATGATCTCACCTTCGTCATCAACTGCCACGAGCCGATCCGCGTCGCCATCGAATGCAAGACCAAGATCCGCCGACCCTGACACCACTGCCTCACGTAGAAGACCTACATCGGTCGAGCCGACGCCCGCATTGATGTTCCGGCCATCGGGTTCGACACCAATCACTTCAACGATCTCGAAGCCAAGGGACTCGAACAACGACGGCGCGATCTCCGATGCTGCGCCGTTGGCACAGTCGATTACTAGGCGAAAACCACCAGCTGATCGCGCGGTGAACGATGTTGCAAGGAACTGAAGATACTCTTCATCCACTCGATCACGTACGATGCGACCTACGGAGGTCGACCGTTCGACATTGACCCCGGAGAGCAGTTCGGTTAAACGGTGTTCGAGCCGCTCCTCAACGTCGTCGTGGAGCTTTCGACCCTTCGCATCGAAGATCTTGATTCCGTTATCAGCAAATGGATTGTGCGATGCCGAGATGACGGCGGCTGGGGCACCTCGAAGCGCAGCCGCAAATGCAATTCCTCCAGTGGGAAGCACAGAGAGGTTATGCACCTCTGCACCCTGGGAGGTCACCCCCGCGGCGAATGCAGAAGCAAGCATGTCACCAGAGAGCCGGGTGTCACGACCGACGAGCACGGTTCGCGCATTGAAAAGCTCTACCACGGCACGACCGAGACCGAGCGCAATCTCAGGCGTCAATTCCGTATTCGCTACGCCCCGAATGCCATCGGTGCCAAAGGAAAGCACGTGATTCCTAGCGCTTCGAGTACTGAGGAGCCTTTCGCGCCTTCTTGAGCCCGTACTTCTTGGACTCCTTCTCACGTGCATCTCGAGTGAGCAGACCGGCCTTCTTGAGTGCGGGTCGAAGCTCGGGATCTACTTCTATCAATGCACGGGCTATCCCCAACCGAATCGCGCCCGACTGGCCTGAGAGTCCCCCTCCCTGCACGGTGACATCAACGTCGTAGGTCTCAGCAGCACTCGCAACCCGAAGTGCCTCGGTCGCAAGGTTGCGGCTGGCCTGAGAAGGAATGTACTCGTCGATCGATCGTCCATTGATGACGACCTTTCCGCTTCCGTTACGAAGACGAACACGAGCAATGGCCTCTTTGCGACGGCCGGTGGTCTGGGTCAGTGGAGCAGTCATTCTTCCTCGTCCTAACTGGCTCTACGAGCGTTCGGGATCTCATACGCCTCTGCCATCTGTGCCTGATGCGGGTGCTCAGCGCCACGATAGACCTTGAGCTTCTTCCCCATCTGACGGCCAAGTGGACCCTTGGGCAACATACCGCGAACGGCCTTCTCGATCACGAACTCTGGGTTGTCCTCCATGAGCTCACGGTAGACCGTTGCACGTAGCGAACCCGGATAACCAGAGTGCCGGTAGGCGAACTTCTTGTCTGCCTTGTTGGAGGTCAACTTCACCTTGTCAGCATTGACGATGATGACGTGATCACCACAATCGAGATATGGGACATAGCTCGGCTTGTGCTTGCCCTTCAGCAGAGAGGCAACCTCTGTGGCAAGTCGACCAAGCACCAAATCGCTTGCATCGATGACGAGCCACTTTCTCGTCACATCGGATCGTTTCGTTGCTACCGTTTTCATCTACTCCACCGGGTCAAATCTGGCTCAGCCGCACAAGGGGCCGAAGACACGAAAAACAATCATAGACGTGAGCACTTACCCGTCCTGCATTCCCTTAGGAAAGCCAGAAAACATAGAGCCAAACACCTCTTCGGGATGAGGCGGCGCAAAGCGGAAGGGGTGCTCAGCAAGACTCACTCGACGAGGAGCCTCTCCGTAGCCGACTCGATAGAGATAGAGCCCATCCGGAGGCGCAATGCGACCAAGGTCGGAGCGCCGACCACCTTGTAGGACCCTCCACACGTCTGATGCCGGACGCTTCCCGATACCCACCTCGGCCAAGAGCCCTACGATACCCCGGCACATCTGCTGACAAAATGAATTGGCAACGATGGAGATATCGAACCCCAAATCGGACGCAGCTACGTCGACATCGAACACCTCTCGGCGGGTGGGTCGCGGCTCGCCCCGCTGGGACTTGCAGAACGCCGCAAAATCGTAGTGTCCCACGAGGGAGAGAGCCCCATTACGAATCGCTGCGAGATCTACCTCTTGACCCAAGGACCACACCAGTCCATCCACGGGACCCACTGTTCCACGAACGGTGGAGACCCGATAGATATAACGTCGAAATTTCGCACTGTGACGCGCGTCGAATGTGGAGGACGCCTCACCGATCCAGCTCACGCCGATATCCGAAGGTAACAGGCGCGCAATCGAGCGTTCGAGACGACTTCGAGCCACTCGCCTCGCAACATCGAACGAGATGACTTGCCCAATCGCGTGCACACCGACATCCGTGCGACCAGCACAGCTGATCTGTAGCTCCTCTTGGAAGATCGTGGAGAGCGCGATCCGAAGATATTTCGCTACCTGCTCACCCGAGGGCTGCTCAGCGAAGCCGCGATATGCGGTTCCCCGATAGCTCACGATGGCCGCCATGCGGACCATATCGGGGCGCACAGATACGACCTGCTCCTTCTCGGGGTCAGGTGTATCGAACAAAAACAAAGAAGAGGGCATGACGCCCTCTTCCGTCCGTGACTCGCCCATTAGACGAGCTCGATCACCACCATTGGGGCGTTATCTCCTTGGCGTGGTCCGCGCTTGAGAATTCGGGTGTAACCACCCGGACGCTCCTCGTAACGTGGACCGATCTCGGAGAACAGCTTATGGGCCATATCTTTGTCCCTGAGGAACGATACGACCTGACGCTGGTTGTGCACGCCACCCTTTTTCGCCTTGGTGATCAGCTTCTCGATGATCGGTCGAAGGGTCTTCGCCCTGGTCTCTGTAGTCACGATCGACTCTGCCGCGATGAGCGACGCCGCGAGGTTCGCGAGCATGGCACGCTGGTGCGCAGCGTTACCACCGAGTCGCTGTCCCTGCTTCGGTGTACCTGGAACCATCAGTCTTTACTCCTTAGGGAAAGTCCCCGACCTTCGAGCTTCTCGACGACCTCATCGAGCGACTTCTGTCCAAAGTTGGTGATCGACAGAAGATCCTCTGGTGTCCGTCCTATCAGTTCGCCGATAGTATTGATCTGCGCACGCTTGAGACAGTTACGAGGGCGCTCCGTGAGCTCGAGCTCCTCAATCGCAAGGTCAAGATCTGGCGAATGCTCCTCGATCTCCTCAGCTTCGGAGAGCTCAAGCCCCTGAGCGGCGTCGGAGATCTCCGCGATCAGCGCCGTGAGGTTCCGTAGGGTCTCACCCGCCGAGGCGATCGCCTCTCGAGGAGAGATGGAACCGTCCGTCTCAACGTCGATTACCAGCATGTCGTAGTCGGTGGCCTGACCAACTCGCGTTGGCTCGACGTCGACCGCCACGCGACGAACTGGAGAGAAAATGGAATCGATCGGGATGATCCCGATGGTCGAGGTCCGCTTGTTCTTCTCTGCAGACGCATAACCCTTCCCTCGCTCCACGACGGCATCGAGGGCAAGACGGCCCTTCGCCGACAGGGTCGCGATCTGAAGATCGGGATTGATGATCTCCACATCGGAGGAGACCACGAAATCCTCCGCGCGGACGACCTTCGGGCCCCGTACGTCGAGTCGAATGG
>JBMFXL010000069.1:0-7350 GCA_049964275.1 Acidimicrobiales bacterium
GCGTTCTGTGAGATACCGAGGATCTCTCCGAATAACAGCGCATAGAGCCCATCTGCGTAGTTGGAGGTGAAGGAGAGGAAGAGGGATCCAAACCCAAGGAGGAGCACGATCGTCAGGGCGGTCGGCACGTCGCTCCGACCGCGTCGAGAGAGCCATGAGATCGAAAGCGCGCCGAGCACGGAGAAGATCCCGAGTCCGAGCGTGGTGCTCAGTCCGAGCAATCCAGCTGCGGCCGCCCCAGCGAAGGCCCCGTTCGGGAGCGCGTGGACCACGAAGGCGCTGCCTCGAAGGATGACGAAGTACCCAATCATGCCTCCAACGATCGCGACGATCGCCGAGGCCTCCCAGGCGTGCATCATGAAGGGCGCGAGCACTAGCTTGCTTCCTCGGTTCGAACGAGTATGTGCGTTCGTGTACTGCGCCTCCGAGCGATGACATCGATGACGAAGTAGGTGAGGTAGATGATCGCAACTACGAAGAAGCTCACCGGCCAGCCATGATGCAGTGGCGGCCAGCCATAGGACTCATAGGAGAGCACGAGTCCGGCCAATACCGCAATGAACGCGATCCCACCCGCTAGGAGCATCGCATGAGAAGGCCTACGAGCGATGCGGAGTGCAGCAGCAGCCGGTCCGATGAGCAGCGCCGTCGAAAGGATGGCACCGATGGCGATGGCGGAGAGCGACACGGCGATCGCAAGACTGAGGAGGAAGAGCGCACCGATGGTCCGGACGGGTAGCCCACGGGCACTTGCCAGAGTCGGCTCGAGCGAGGCGAGTAGCAGGGGTCGATGGGTCACCGCGATGATACCCACTGCCACAATGCCGAGAAGGAACAATGGAAGGATCTGAGAAGTGGGCAGGGTGAGGATGGAACCGAAGAGCACAGAGGCAGCGACCCCGGTGGTGTTGGAGAAGATGGAGTCGAGGTAGAGGAAGAGCGCGGCGACTCCGAGCGCGGCACCAAGGACGATCCCGGTGGCGAGATCCCTACCCTTGGCCCTTCGCACGCCGATGAGCTCGAGTATCCCCGCCGCGATGACGTTGAATGCGACGAAGCCCGTGAGTGCGCTGAGGCTGAAGTAGACCGCCGCCGAGCCCCCCGCCGCGCCAACGTCGGCGAGTGCGTGGCCCGCGAAGGACTGGCCTCGGATCACCGTGAACGTGCCAACCACGCCGAGGACAATTGCGACGATCCCACCGGCAAGAGCGGCGATTCGCACGGGCTGGTTGTGGAGAAGTCCTGGTAAGAGGAGGGAAGCGATGATCGACGAAGCAGTCATGTGCGTGCCTCATGACTGTGCGCAGGATCATCGGCGTCGATGGCCTCGGTCGACGCAATGACAAGCACGCGTCCGCGAACGTGCAGCACGTCTACTGGGTGACCGTACAGCTTGGTGAGCGAGTCCTCGGTAACGATCTCCTCTGGTGGGCCCGCAGCGACCGTGCCGCCGGCGACATAGACGATGGTGTCCATGACGGGGAGGAGTTGATTCATGTCGTGGGTGGAGACAAGCACACCCACCTGACGTTCGTGCGCGAGGGTTGAGAGCAATCCCACGATCTCTGAGGCGCTATGGAGGTCGAGATTTGCGAGCGGCTCATCGAGGAGCAGGAGTCTGGGTGCGCGAACGAGGGCATGGGCGATCATGACACGTTGCTGTTGTCCTCCGGAGAGCGCACTGATCCGTTGATCAGCGAAGGCGGACATGCCTACAAGGGCGAGCATTTCGTCCACGAGGTCCTTGTGTGCGCGGGAGCGCTTGGAGAGCCCGAAGCGATCACCATCTATGCCGAGGGCGACGAAGTCCCAGGTGCGAAGGGGCACGTCAGGGTCGAAGTCAATCGACTGCGGCACGTAGCCTATCTCGCGGTGGATCCTCCGTCCGGAGATTCCATTGACCGAGACCGAACCAGTCTGTGACGAGACCAGACCGAGAATTGCGCGAAGAAGGGTGGTCTTGCCCGCGCCGTTCGTGCCGATCAGTCCAGCGACCTCCCCGGGACGGATTGTGAAGGTGACTCCTCGAAGCACCTGTCGATCCCCGAAGGCAACTGAGAGGTCGTTGACCTCGAGGGCGGGTGGAATGTTCGAAGTGTCCTGACTCGAAGGAGAAGCGGTCATCATCACAGCCTTGTGGTGGATTGGTGGGTGGCAAATGCGCGAGTGAGTGCGTGCGTTTCTGCAAGCATCCATTGCTGATAGTCATATCCCGGGGTGGGCATGGTCTCATACACCCCGACGATGGGGACGTGGCTCGCCTGCGCGAGCGTAATGAAGCTCTTGGTCAGGGCATCCGAGACCTGCTGGTTGTAGACCAAGGCTTGGACCCTGTGTCTGCGAATCAGCGACGATTCGATCGAGACCGCCTGTGGAGAGGGGTCGATCCCATTCATTACATCCGCCTGGAACTGAAACGGGGTCAAGTTGTCGATGTGTGCGGCCTGGAGGAGTGCGTCGGCGACCGGCTCCGTCGTGGCGACGGCCGCGTGGGGGAACGCGGTGTGTAACGCGTCGATGGCCTGTTGCCAAGCCTCGAGTGAGTGGATGAATCGATCTGCATTGGAGGTGAAGTAGGAACGGTGTATGGGATCGAGCTTGCTGAAGGTCGCTGCGAGGACTCGTGCCACGGCGGGCATCGTCGAAGGTGCGTACCAGAGATGGGGATTTTGGGTAGTGGTGGGTAGGTGAAGGAGCGTCGCGACATCGATTGCGACACGATGTGGACTTGGGGTTGCGGTGATGAGCTTGCTCATGAAGGCGTCGTAGCCGAGCCCATTCTCGATCACCACCTGCGCGCTCGACACCGCTGCCGCTACCTGTGGCGATGCCTCGTAGTTGTGGGGGTCGGTGTTAGGGTTGCGCTCCACCGAGCTGACCGAGACGTACCTACCGCCAATTTGACTTGCCACGTTGCCGTACTGTAGCTCAGCGGCCACCACCGCGAGGGTGCCCGGTCGAACCGTGCCAAATCCAGAGGTTTGACATCCCGCGAGGACGAGCGTACCGATGATGCCCGCTGCGAGCATGCGTGTATGGACGTGAGAGCGTAGTGGTCGATGAGCGCTACTACGCGCCGTTTCACCCATCCGCTTGACCACGTCCTCTCCCTTCAATGGCATTGATAACGGGAACGGTTGCAAATAAGAATCTATTCCGTCACTGAGGTTGCTAGGCTCGGCCCAGGAAGATTTTTGTTCGCTTCATTGATGCGTCGCTCCTTGGTTGGAGGTGGTGATGACGCGTCGTGGAGTGCCGACCGGAGCGAAGGAGGTCGCGACGTCCATGGAGGGTCATTCCCGGGTCACGTCCCCATCGACCGTCGTCGAGCGGAAGACCAAACAAAAGCGTGCGCTTGCGAGCCTTCTCGAGGAGTCCGACGCATTCCGCTCAGCACAAGAACTCTTCCTCGAACTCCGCCAACGGGGGGAACGAGTCGGGTTGACGACGGTGTATAACCAGCTCCGCGTCCTTGCCGACGCAGGAAAGGTAGATGTACTCCGGGCCGACGATGGCGAGATCCGCTATCGTCGATGCGGTCTCGATCAACATCACCATCACCTCGTGTGTCGAAACTGCAACGCCACGGTTGAGATCGAAGGCGCTGAGGTCGAGCGATGGGCGAACCATATTGCAGCACAGTATGGTTACACCGAGATTGCCCATACGGTCGAGATCACTGGCTTGTGCGCGAGATGCCGTAGCCAGAAGGCATAGCGCACCGTCGCCGTTTCCCATCCGGGATGGCTGAAGTACTCCCATCGGCCACGCTCCTTGGTTCTGCTACGGTGTGCGCGCTGGTCCGCGAGGACTCCCTGCGCTTCTTGGGGCATGCGAGCGAGATTATTTTCGGTGACGAGCTAGGTGGCCGGGGGCCGTAACGGGGTCTCGCATGCAACCTACATAACACAGTGGCCCCGGTATTGCCGGGACCACTGCTGCTGGCGTTGATGGAGAATGTCGACTAGGCGTGCGACCCTACGTGGCGCACGCGGTGCACGAGATGGTCAACCGCTGCTCCACGTTGCCACGGGGTTCCAAGTCGCGGAAGGAGGAGTCCGTCGACTCCGAAGTACCCCGCGTTCCTCCAGGCCAGGACCAGGAAGATTCCAAGAATGATGAATACGGGATTCGTCGAGACGGTTCCCGAGAATACGTAGGTGAAGTTCAGGATGATACCTGCGAATGCCGCGATCCCGGTGAAGAGGCCGAGGATCAGGGCCAGACCTACCAAGAACTCGCCAACGGCGACTGCGCGCGCGATGAGGTGATAGTTCGGTACGACCACATCTCGGAGAAACGCGACCCACCAGCCGTAACTGACCGCTGCATGCGCTCCCTTGGACGACGCAATCGCTCCTTCGGCGAAGCCCTTGACCCCAAGGCCCGTTCCCCAGAAGGCGGCGGATTCGACGCCCCAAAGCTTTGAGGCTCCGGCGTGAATCCACTCGTAGCCGAGCCAGAGCCGCACCACGAGCCATACCCATGACGACGCGGTTCGATTGAAAAGCCATTGTGCAACCCGAGGTTCTCGGATCTGATCGATGGATTGAAGCTTCATAGCATCCTCCTCTGAAATCGATCACTCTGCGGTGACGTCATGAATGTACGTCGCACCTGCAGCAGTCACCTAGGGACATATGCCCCGACTCGCACCTCGATTCGAGATCGCTCGGACGAAGGAGTACTCACGCTTTGGCGGAGCAACGCAGGTGTCGACGTGGGCTGGAATTGGTGCGTGACACCCCCAGCACGAAGCACCGGCGTGCCATCGCTTGACTTGTCTAGACGTGTGTGGTGATGGCGTCGAAGATCAGGTCTAAGAGGCGTTGTCGCTGGTCCGCGTCCTCAGTGACGGCGAGGACACCCGCGAGCAGTGAGCGAAGATCCACCGCGGAGACATCTTCGCGGATCACTTCTGCGTGTACACCTGCGGTGAGGAGCGTATTTAGGACCGCTTCGATCTCGTGTCGACTCGCATCGAAGTCAAGTGCACCGCTCCTGTGCATCGCGGCAAGGGTCTCGACCATACCTCGCTTGGCGGTCGCCCAATCGGCAAAGAGATCCATCCAGCGTCGAAGCGCGACCCCGGGTGGTTGGGTGTCAAGGAGTGTGTCGGCTCCTTGACGGAGCTCGGCGATCTGATCGTGGTAGACCGCTTGTACGAGCGCTTCTCGCTGGGGGAAGTGCCGGTAGAGCGTGCCGATGCCGACCCCGGCTCGCGCGGCGACCGATTCGAGGGTGACGTGCTCGGGTGAGGCAAATGCCTCTTTGGCGGCTGCGATCAGTCGACGACGATTCTCGAGCGCGTCTGCACGTTTCCCTTGATCCGGAACCATCCGGAGTCACCTCCGTTTAGGATAAGCTTGAGCCTCAAGCGGAGGACCTTCCGTATCAATGTAGTGTTCGAAAGGAGCAGCTCATGCCGTCCCCATCAGTCCTACTCACCGGTGCAACGTCTGGTATCGGGCGTGCCGCCGCCGCCCAGTTCGTGGCCGAGGGTTGGGAGGTGTGGATCACAGGCCGGAGTCGTGAGCGAGCGAGGCTCGTCTCAAAGGAGCTCGGATGTTCCTCGCTCGAACTCGACGTCACGAACGAAGCAAGCGTGGCTGAAGCGGCCGCCTCAGTCGATCGAATCGACGTGCTCGTCAACAACGCCGGAATCTCCCTCGATTACGAGGTTCGGCTCGTCGACTCCGATGCGTCGATGTTTCGACGGACCTTTGAGACCAACGTATTCGGAGTGGTGACCGTGACCAATGCCTTCCTTCCTGCGCTCAGGCGTTCTTCTCGTCCAAGGATCGTGAACGTGTCGAGCGGGACGGCGTCACTCACCTGGAGTACCTCGGACAATCCTCAATTCGATTATCGCCAGGTGGCATCGAACGCGGGTGCCTTGGCTGCGTATCGCTCGTCGAAGAGTGCGCTCAATGCGCTGACGGTGTTCTACGCGCAGGCCCTCGCGGAGGATGGAATCAAGGTCAATGCCCTTGCGCCGGGGATTCGTGCGACCAACCTCAATCCTGGCGCCGCTGCTCGGGGCGGTGATCCTGCTGAGGCAGCCGCCGCAATCGTTGTGTTGGCCAGTCTCGGAGACGATGGGCCATCCGGAGGGTACTTCTCCTTCGACGGTACGGCGGTGCCTTGGTAGGGCATGTACAAGCGTGGTCACTCGAGCCACCTCCGAGGCCATCTGTGAAGATTGCCAGCGTCGCGAGCGGTCTCGTTCCTTGTGTGAACGTTGCGATAAGGTGAACCGGAGGGCATAGCGCGCCCAGTGGTTGTTGGTGGGTTGCCTCGAAGGAGGGGTTGGGCGTGACAGGAGATGTCGTCGAATGGGCACGAGCGTTGGACGAGGCTGATCCGTTCTCTGGGAAGTGGGAGTGCTTCAAGCGCAGCCCCGGTGAGATCTACCTCGACGGCAACTCACTCGGTCCCCTGCAAGTGGGCCTTACGAGTGCGCTCGCCTCTCGTCTCGAATACGAATGGGGCACGGACAAGATTCGATCCTGGAGTGAAGAGGTATGGATCGACTTACCTCATCGAGTGGGTCGTAAGATTGCTCCGCTGATTGGGGCTGGCATCAACGACGTAGTGGTGAGCGACTCGACCTCGGTCAACCTCTTCAAGGTTCTCCATCAGGCCCTGGCGCTTCACCCCGACAGGGACGTTCTGATCGTCGATGGGACCAACTTCCCCTCCGATCGATACGTTGCCGCCGCGGTAGGGGAGTCCATGAGGGTGGACGTGGTCCCCGCGAGCGGTCTCGTCGAGGCCGTCGAACGCGCGGGTGACCGCCTCGCCTGTGTGGTCGCCGCGCAGGTCGACTACCGGACCGGAGCTCGTATCTCGATCGATTCCGTGACCGAGGCGGCTCATCGGGCGGGTGGGGTCGTGGTCTGGGACCTTTCCCATTCGGCAGGCGTGATTGCCCTCCGTATCGAGGAATGGGACGTCGACTTTGCGGTTGGCTGCACCTACAAGTTCTTGAACGGGGGACCGGGCTCACCCGCGTTCGTCTATGTAGCGCCCCGCTATCAGTCCCGCGTACTATCGCCGATTCCGGGCTGGTGGGGCGATCGGGATCGATTCGCCATGCGCGATACCTATGAGCCCGCGCCTCGACTCGGTCGTCAGCTCGTTGGTACCCCTTATGTAGTCTCACTGACGGCGCTCGATCTCGCGCTTGACATTTGGGAGTACGTCGACATGCGACTCGTCGAATCCAAGGCCGCGACGTTGACTGCAACCTTCATGGAGGCATTCATTTCGTATGGAGGTGAAGGCCTTGCGGAAATCTGCACACCATCTGATCCCTCGCTTCGTGGTGGTCAGATTTCGCTTGTACAT
>JBMFXL010000070.1:0-7268 GCA_049964275.1 Acidimicrobiales bacterium
AAGACTCCAGCAGAGGTCTACGCTGAGGCTGTTGCAATGACCGGTTGACCGCGCCATGTTTGACTGGAATACGCCTCGGCCGGACGAACTTATCGAACGATGGAGTCGACGTTGTCGTAGGGGAATCCGAACGCGTAGCCAGTCAAGAAAGGGAGTTGATATGTGGCCGAGCGGTTACGAGCCGCCGACGGTCGGACCTGCTCCATGAAATCTGACCTGTCGATCGCGCCGTGAGCTATGCGCTCCCTCCTGATACGGCCCGGGTCTCATAGGGGATGTTGATAGGGAACGGTCGCCCGCCGACGACACGGTTCCGACGCTGAGAGCTTGAGCCACCTTCGAGGTGCAAAAAAGATCGTGTCGGCGTCCCCAACGGAAACGCCGACACGATCGATCTCAACTATAGAACGCGTACGTTCTGTGCTTCTGGTCCTTTGCGGCCCTCGGCCACATCGAACTCAACTTGCTGTCCTTCTTCGAGCGTACGATACCCACCGCCAACCACGTTGGAGTAGTGGACGAATACGTCCTTTTCGCCAGTGCTCGGGGTGATGAACCCGAAGCCCTTCTCGCTATTGAAGAATTTCACCGTTCCGGTTGCCATTTTCCTGCACTTCGTTTTTGTCTATCACTTCGTCGATGCGTCAGATGACGCTCGACCTACCTTGGCGAACCTACGGTCCAAGTAACCACCCGTTGCGATCTTTGAACGTCAACGACCGTTCGCACTGTAAGTGTATCGCCCGAACCTTAGGTCGTGCCGGGTAATGGACCCTTCCTTGGCTCGGTCACACATCAATCCCAGATCAGCTGAGCTGTTGGAGCTGTGCCTGGAGTGCCGAAAGGCGATCCGCGAACTCGTCCGGGGAGATCTCTCCGGCTTCGGTGGCTCGATGAAGTGCGGCCATGTCCTCGATGATTGCGGCCTCACTTCGTCCTGGTGGGAGGGTGATCTCCTCAGGGGACTCGGTGAGTCGGGCGGCCCTACGCTCGGCTTTTGCCTGCGCGCGATCGAGCTTCTGCGCCTCGCGCTGGCGCTTTCCCGCGGAACTTGCCACTAGCGCCACCTCCTTGGTGTCCCGAAGTCAGAATGGGTCGGTCGAACGGTGGTGATGGATTGAGCATCGGAGAGACTCCGAGCGGCGTTGTCCCTAGGGGACCATTGGGTAAGAAAAAGAATCAGTAACTCCAGAGATATTGGTGATGGTCGGTAGGTCCCATGTCGTGGACCGCGGTTGCCGAGCATCGTGGTGAGCAGACGGATGTGCTTCGGTCGTACTCCTTTCTTCCTCGGGCCCTCACGTTCGGTCCCACTCCCTTGAGCAATCGCTAAGAGACCGTGATCCCTGCACGGTGCGTATGAACCGGCAGAGGTCGAGACGAACGAGCCTGCGGTAGGTCCTGGCTTCCACGCTATACTCCTACCGAAGCCTCGGGAGAGTTCCCGCGGTGGCGGCATTCGATGACCGCCTGGCCTACGAGACATCATACTTGAGTCGGCCACGTTCTTGGACCGACAGGAGTTCCATGATTGTTTCCCAACCTACGCGCACGTCTGCATCCTTTTCGGAGCTAGGGGTTCCCTCCCAACTCGTCGATGCACTCGAGGCTCTCGGTATTTCTTCCGCCTTCCCCATCCAAGTGGCGACACTGCCCGATGCCATTTCGGGTCGCGACGTCTGTGGCAAGGCCCCGACCGGGTCTGGCAAGACGCTTGCATTTGGACTCGCCCTGCTTAGCCGCATGGCGAATGAGGGCACGCCTCAACCAGGTGGCCGACGTCATCCCCGTGCGCTGGTACTCGTTCCTACAAGGGAACTTGCCGCACAGATCGAAGAGGTCATCGCGCCACTCGCTCGAGCCATTGGTGTCAAGGTTGCATCCATTTACGGAGGCGTAGGCTACGCAAAACAGTTCTCTACGCTGCAAAAGGGCGTGGATATCGTCGTAGCGTGCCCCGGGCGGCTCGAGGACCTTCTCCAGCAAGGGGTAATCAGCCTCAGCCATGTCTCCTACGTCGTGGTGGATGAGGCAGATCGCATGGCGGACATGGGCTTTCTTCCCGCAGTTCGCAAGCTCATCGACAAGACCAACTCGGCGCGTCAGACGCTGTTGTTCTCTGCCACACTGGATGGCCCGGTGGACCGACTGATTCGCGACTACCAGCACGATCCTGTGCGTCACGACGTGAAGCTCGAAAAGAGTGAGCAGGCGCAGGTCATCCATCACTTCTGGAGAGTGGATCAAGTCGACCGGATCGCACTGACGTCAGAGATCATCTCGTTGGTAGGGCCTGCAGTGGTGTTCTGTCGGACCAAGCGAGGTGCAGATCGTCTGGCCGAACGGCTGTCTCGTGCAGGGATCAAGTCCGCTGCCATTCATGGCAACCGGAGCCAGCCCCAGCGTGAACGTGCGCTCGGCGAGTTCCGTGCAGGACGCCTCGATGCGCTCGTCGCGACCGACATCGCTGCGCGAGGTATCCACGTGGATGCGGTGCCACTTGTCGTGCACTTCGATCCGCCGGCTGATGTCACTGACTACGTCCATCGATCTGGCCGTACTGGTCGCGCAGGTGTAGACGGCACCGTCGTTGCCCTGGTGGGACCTGAGCACCTTTCCGTGGTCGCTCAGATCCAGCGCACGCTGTCGCTGCCAACTGGGATCACCTTTCCCAACACTCTGCTCCTTGGGGGAGAGATGCAGACACCCGCACCTCGCCAGGCTGATCCTCGCCGTGTAGCTCGTGCACCCCGTCCTCCTCGGACTCCGCGAGTGGATGCTCCGGGACGCCCCGTCGTGACCTACGAGCGCCCACCCGCCGTCGAGGTCGGACCACGTTCAGCCGGCGCCCATACGGCGCGCCGTAATCTCACTCGAGCGAGGTAATCGCCTCACTGCGATCTCTCACTGACCTCACTACGCCACGTCAAGGCCTACTTGACGTGGCGTTGATCGTTGTGAAAAGAGTGCAAGAAGGCGCCGGTTCGACAGAACGAATGTTGTTCGTTCCAGTATCCGAAGTCTGTGTGATATGTCGCCCGCAATTCATGTGTCTCTCGCGTGTGATCCCGCGCTAGCAGACGCCTCGTGCGCGGTGGTGACGATCAGGGTGGGTCGAACTGGCGATGGTTGGGTCGGCCGCCGGAGTGACCGTATGCGGGACGGGGGAGTGGCCACCGTCGAGATGCGCCATGGCGGCACGAATGTCGGAGACCAAGGTCTGAGCGATGTCTCTGCCTAGTCCTTCGCGCACCACGATCCGAAGGACGTCGATCTCCTTGGCATTTGGGGCGAGGGGATAGGCCGGGACGATCCATCCGCGTTCGCGTAGGGTTGCTGAGAGGTCGTACACCGTCCATGATGGGTTGTCAGTCAGCCTCACACAGACCACGGGGAGATCATTTGGGTTCGAGAGCACACCGAAGCGCCCTGTGGATTCCAATTCATGGCTCAGCCACTGTGCGGTCGAGGTCAGCGAGCGCATTATGCGCGTATAGCCCGATCGTCCTAGTCTGAGCAGATTGTAGTACTGTGCGATGATCTGGGAGGATCCGCGAGAGAAGTTGAGGTTGAAGGTGGGATGGTCCCCGCCGAGGTAGCTCACTCGGAAGATGAGCTCTTCGGGTAGGAAGCTCGCGTCCCTCCAGAGCGCCCATCCGATGCCTGGGTAGACGAGACCGTACTTGTGCCCAGAGGTGTTGATCGACTGGACACGTGGCAGACGGAAGTCCCAGATGAGATCCGGTCGGACGAAAGGCGCCACGAACCCACCCGAGGCGGCGTCGACATGGATGGGGACATCGAGGCCCTGAACTGATTCGAGCTGGTCGAGCGCTGCCGCAAGCTCGGCAATGGGTTCGTACTCGCCTGTGTAGGTTGAGCCAAGGATGCCGACCACCCCGATGGTGTTCTCGTCCACCATGGAGAGGGCTTCGTCGACCCCGAGCACATACCGGTCAGTGCTCATGGGCACATACCGAGGTTCGACGTCGAAGTAGCGTGCGAACTTTTCCCAACAGACCTGTACGTTGGCCCCCATGACGAGGTTCGGCGTCACGTCTCGTGCACCGTCTCCTCGCTGTTTCTTCCACCGCCACTTCATCGCGAGCCCTGCAAGATGGATGGCCTCGGAGGAGCCGACGGTTGCGGTCCCGGTCGCGCTCGTGTCCTCGGACTCAGGCGCATGGAACAGGTTCGCAATGATGTTCACGCAGCGCTCGGCCAGGGCAGCGGTCTGTGGGTACTCCTCGGCGTCGACGAAGTTCTTGCGCAGCGTCAGATTCATCAACTCCTCGGCCTCGGGCTCCATCCAGGTGGTCACGAAGCTCGCAAGGTTCAGTGCGGCGTTGCCGTCCAGGTTGAGTTCGTCCTTGATTAGCTGTGCGATCACGCGTGGTTCGGAGGGATCTTCGGGGAGTTCGAAGCGAGGGATATCGTCGCTCAGATCACGAGCGCTGTAGACGGGGGCGAGCGATGGGGCGAGCCCCTTGGATCTCGGGTTCGGGAAATGACGAGAAAGCATGGATACCTCTCCGGATTCGCGAGCAATCGATGGTCGCTGACGTTGGGTCCCACCCTGTCTAACAGAGTTGGACCCAGGTGGCGAACGAGACGTTTCAGGAAGGCCGATCCAAGTGGGTACGTGCCGCTACCCATATTGCTGGCTCGCGAGGTGGCGATGAGCGACGTGGGTAGCGCATCCGGTCGCTCTCCATCCCTTACCACACCAGTGCGCAAGTGGCGTTGTCGGTGCAGGAAGATGGATCGAATTTCGCGGCGGTCTCGAGGCGATCGGCGAGGGCGGACTTCACCACCTCGAGTTCGTGGATCCGCGTCGTCACCTCGGCAAGATGGTGGAGAAGCAGCGAGGTGACGTGGGCACACGGTGCATCGCCTGCGTCTCGTATGCGCAAGGATCTGGGCGATCTCTTCGAGGCGGAGACCAGCTGATTTGGCCGCGCCGATGAAGCGTACGACGCGAATGGCATCTTCGTGGTAGTCGCGGTAGCCGTTGGGTCCGCGAAGGGGTTCGGGCAGTAGTCCTCGTTCTTCCCAGTATCGGAGGGTCTTCGTAGGACGACCTGTCCGTTCCGAGAGCTCACCAATCTGCATGGATCTCCACCTTGACCTTCCAGCTTACTGGAAGGAATACGATCAGCCTAGGAGGGTGTCATGGAGATCGAACTACGTGTGATCGAGGGCTGTCCGCATGTGGCGGAGATGCTCGAGGCGCTCGGCGCCATCGTGGAGGATCGAGTTGACATTGCGCTTGTGATTCGGGTGATCCGTACTGAGGAGGAAGCTTCGTTCCTTCAATTCCCTGGTTCGCCAACTATCCTGATCGATGGCGAGGACCCATTCCCCTCGGATCCCGGCGTCACTGGTCTGAGCTGTCGGCGGTATGCGCTCGATCATGGCGGCATTGGAATTCCGGATGAGGAGATGCTGCGCAAGGTCATCGAGGCTCATGAGGCGGGAATTCGTTGATGCTCCGTGGCGACCGATCGAGCGAGTACGTGAACTCGACCCGAACGCTGTCTAGGTGTCGGCGTTGGGTCGCGGCATGTCTGCCGGTGGAGCGATAGTGCGCCATGGGGGAGGCCCCGAGTGTGAACGATCCATCATGTGCCGCTCACACCCGGGGCTGACGTGAAAGTCTGAGTTAAGACGTCTCCTACTCGTCCGCGAACTCGGCGCCCTCGAGGAGCCCGGGAGCTTCCGCGATGACCCCGGGGCGACGTACTGCGAGCACCGCGGTGTAGATCACGCCGACGACGATCAGCGCCACTGTGAGGTACGGCAGTGAGTTGTAGGGAGCGGCCTGTCCTGGTTGGAGATCGCCGTAGACGGGGATTGCCAACACGATGATGCCGATGATGGGCACCACGAGGCGAGTGAGGCTCTTGCGGGCATCGGTCGTTCGATCCTTCGCCCAGTGCACGATGAGCGCCACATTAGTGACGAGGTACATCACGATGACTCCGAGGATGCCATAGGTACCAAGAAAGCCCGAGGCAGTGCCAGGGTCGGTGAACGCCGTGGAGATCACACCGATGATGATCGAGGGTGCGACGAAGGCAATTGCGGCCAGATACGGCGTCTGGAACTTGGGCGAGATCGCCGCTAGTGCGCCAGCCCACAGACCACTACGCGCACCACCATAGATCACGCGCGAGGTCTGGGTGTTCGCCGCTACGTACGAAGAGGTCACCGAAGTGAGGAAGATCCAGGTCACCACGGGGGCAAGCACCGAAATGTACTTGCTTGCGGCGGTGTGGAAGGGGTTGGGGTCCGCCGCGAGCGCACCTGCATGGGAGGGCCCGAAGGCAATGACAAGCGCATACGACCCAAGCACGTAGATGAGACCGCTCACGATGACGGTTCCAAGCACGGCGCGAGGAACGTTACGTCGGGGGTCTCTTGTCTCCTCGGCGAGTGGCGCTGCGGCTTCAAATCCACCGAAGGCCAAGATCGCGAGAGAGAACGCGAGCAGCGTGCTCTTGGATCCGCCTGGCCAGTGGAACGGAGTTGCCGAGATGCCTTGGGGTCCGCCGTGAATGAGAAACGCAAAGCTCATCACAATCAGGAGCACGGCCTCAAAGATGTAGAGCGCGTAGGACACCCGTACGCCGAACTTGAGACCAACGATCACCGGTGCCGTCACAAGTGCGCCATAGATGATGGTCACGATCTCATTGATACCCCAGATGTGAGGAGATCCGAGGACGTTGGAGACGATGTAGCTCCCGACGAAGATGTAGATCCCGCCGAACGCGATGATGTAACCAAGTATGGCGATGACGCCGACCGAGGTTGCCGTCCGCGCACCGATCGACTTGGCGATGTAGGTGAGGAACGAACCTGAGCTCGGGTAGATCCCCGCGAACTGCGCAAGGCTCGAGGCGGTTGCGAGCACGCCCACCATCGAGATGAGGAAGATAAGCGGCACGGAGGCGCCTGCAAGAGATGCCATGACGCCAGTGGTAAAGAACAGGTTGAATGCTGGTGCGACCTGGGCGAGGCCCGGTATGAGCACCTCCAAGAGGCCGATCTGGCCCTTTGCAAGACGTGGTTCGGATGGTGTGGACACTGGTTGTTTCCCCCTAGATGGAATTGACGAAGTCGAGGTAGGCCGTATTGAATGGCTTCGGATGCTCCCACATGCAGCCATGCCCCCCGGGTGTGGTTGCAAAGCGAGCGCCCGGAACCGCTTCCGCGAGTTCCTTAGAGAGCGACACCGGGATCAAGATGTCTTCCTCACCTGCGAG
>JBMFXL010000071.1:0-7267 GCA_049964275.1 Acidimicrobiales bacterium
GGACGTCTCGCACGCCTCGCAGGGCGCATTCCGAGGAGACACCTCGCACTCGCTTCGTCGCCCACGAGCCCCCTCCTCGAGCGCAAGGCAACCCCCGACAAATGGATCGAGGAGCGAGCGTGAGCGAGAGAGAACTCTCGGGCCAATTCGAGTACATTCACAAGAGTCCGCCCGTCGCACTCACCATCGCGGGTTCGGACTCCGGCGGAGGCGCAGGCATCCAAGCGGACCTGAAGACCTTTGCGGCGCACCATGTCTTTGGCACTTCGGCGATCACCGCAATCACCGCGCAGAACACCGTAGGTGTCCACGCCATCGAGGTCCTACCCACCGCAATGGTGCGAGCCCAGGTCAATGCAGTGGCCTCCGACTTCATGGTGAGGGGTGTCAAGACCGGGATGCTCGCCACCGCAGAGATCGTCTCAGAGGTAGCAGACCTCATCGTCGAGCGTGAGTGGTCACGTGTCGTCGTCGACCCGGTGATGGTGGCGGCATCAGGGGATCGTCTCGTCGCCCCCGACGCCGTACGCGCCTATCAAGAGGATCTCCTGCCGCGCGCCTACCTCGTTACACCGAACATCCCCGAGACCGAGGTACTGTGTGATGGTGCTATCGACACGGTCGAGGACATGGTCAAAGCCGCTCGGGAGATCTACCATCGGACCGGCGCATTCGCCCTCGTCAAGGGTGGGCATCGCCAGGTCGAAGAGTCCCTCGACGTGCTCTTCGACGGGCTCGAGATCTTCACGTTCGTGGCCAAACGCGTGGACTCGCCTAACGTACATGGCACCGGCTGCACGCTATCGAGTGCCATCTGTGCGAATCTCGTTCGAGGCATGGGGCTCCATGACTCCATTCGAGAGGCCAAGCTCTACGTCACCGCTGCCATCCGCGGGGGGGCTGGATGGGCCCTCGGACGCGGAAGCGGACCCCTCGACCATTTCGTCCAGGTCCGCCACCATCATTAGATCGCTCCCGATCCATTGGGTCACGACTCGTCGGAAGCCCTCGAAGCGATGAAAGATACGACCACCGCGTTCCCTCGATGGCTCAGCGTCTACCTGATCGTCGTGCCGATGACCCTGGTGGCGCAGCTCGCGCATCGCAGCGACCTCATCTTTCCTGAGGCGGCCGCATTGACCCTTGGCACCTGGGGAGGTGAGTCTCCCCCGTGGAGTCGCTCCCTGCTCCAGCTGGTACTTCTCCCACCGCTTGCGGCGGCAATAGGAGTAGGAAGCGTTGCGCTCCACATCCCCGCAGAGGTCGCGTTCATCACCCTCATCGTGGGGATTCCGCTCGTCCTCTCGCGCCTGGACTCCCCACTCATTCCCACGATCTCCGCTGGCGCACTACCCACGCTGCTCCAGATCGGGTCGCCCTGGTTCCTCGTCGTCGTCACCGTGATCAGCGCACTGCTTGGCCTCGGGATGTGGGCGGGAACGCAATGGCGGCTCCACCGAGTCGCCACGCAGTCGGCTTCGCCAGACACTTCCCCTGACCACAGCCCCGCAGCGGGGCACGGCCCAGTGGAGTCAGACACAGTGGAGCGAGATGCACCAGAGCACTCAATGCCGATGACGAGTCAGTCCATGCGACGACGTGCGCTCGGCTACTTCATAGGCCTCTCGCTCATCTGGACGCTCATCGCGTACGCGACGCTTCCTCACGCCGCTCTCGCGCCTCCCTTGTTGGTCTCCTTCTATGAGTGGTTGAGCACCCAGAGGAAGGGTCTTGCTCGTTACGGACGTCGCTGGCTCACCATCTCTGGAGCCGTCATCATCGGAACGGTGGCCCACCAGCTCAGCCATGACTATGTCCTATCAGCCATCGTGGCGCTTACCGCCACCTACCTCGTCATGCGCCTCGCACACGAGGTCCACCCTCCCACCTTGGCCATCAGCCTGCTGCCGCTCATCTTCCCCACTTCCGGCGCTCCTTTGAGGGTCGTGGCGGTCTGCCTCGCAGTCGCGGTGCTTTATGGGCTTGGCCTTGTCGCGCCGATGACCGCCAGCTACCTACATCGCTTCGCTCCACCCTCTCCCTAGGCGTCTTCGGTCGAGTTCAGGGATCATCTACCCCGACACACGCCTCGAGGATGTCTTTATATCGTGTTACGATATACTATCGCCATGCGCCGGATTCCCCCTTCGATTCCTACTGGTGCCGTCGAGGTCAGTCTCGGTACGACCCGTCGACGCATGCCGGTACTTGCAGGATACGGAATCGTGCTTGGTGGTGTGGGAGGAGGGGCCGCCTACCTCGTCGTCAAACTGGTCGGACTACTCTCCAACCTCGCCCTCTTGGGCCGTGTCAGCTTCACACTCCCCTCGCTTGCTCACTACCACCCGGGCCCACTGCTCATCGTGATCGGCGTCGCGGGCGCACTCGCCGTCGCACTGCTCGCACTCTGGAGCCCAGTGATAAAGGGTCACGGGATACCCGAATCCCTCGAAGCCATCCTGACTCGCGACAGCATCATCAAGGCACGTACGCTGCTTGCAAAGCCTTTCTCTGCAGCAATCGCCATGGGCACCGGAGGACCCTTCGGCGCCGAGGGCCCGATCATTGTCACCGGCGGGACGATCGGGTCGCTTCTCGGTCAAGCCTTCCCGGTCAGTCCCGCAGAACGCCGAATACTCCTTGCAACCGGCGCGGCTGCAGGGATGGCCGGAGTGTTCGCCACTCCAATTGCAGCGGTCGTTCTGGCATTCGAACTCCTCCTCTTTGAACGCTCGCTCCGCGCACTCGTGCCCCTCGCCTTTTCGACGAGCATCGCGACCGAGATTCACTTCCTAACACTTGGATCCCATCCCCTCTTCGAGGTGCACGTCCCCCTCATCGACCACGCCGTGGTCCTTCCTCTCTTCGGTCTCCTTGGCGTACTCTGTGGCCTCCTCGCAATCGTGATCGACAAGGGGCTCTTCCTCATCGAGGCGGGCTTTCGTGCACTTCCGGTTCCGGAGTTCTTCCATCCGCTCATCGGAGCACTCGGCTTCACGTTGATCGGCCTCGTCGTGCCAGGTGTACTCTCCGTCGGCTACTGGGCCATCTCAGGAGCGGTGAATGGAGACCTGATGCTTGCCACCGCAGGTGCGATCTTTTTAGGAAAGCTCCTGGCCTGGTGGATCGCACTCGCCTCTAATACTTCAGGTGGCACCCTGGCACCGATCTTCCTCATAGGAGCCGCCATGGGAGAGGTTCTTGGCATCGCGATGGCGCATCTGTTCCCAAGCCTTGGCGTCCAACCCGCGGCCTTCGCCCTCGTCGCTATGGGTGCGACCTTCGGGGCCGCCGCTCGCGCACCACTTACAGGAGCGATCTTCGCCATCGAGGTCACCGGTGCCTACTCCCTGGTCGTCCCGATGCTCATCGCCGTCGGCATTGCCGAACTCGTTGGCGAATGGGGTCTCACCGAGCGCATCATGACCGACAAACTTGCTCGTCGCGGACTCAGTGTCAACTTCGACACCGAGGCCGACCCCCTTCGGATGGCGGTCGTCGCCCAGGTCATGGACCCCCTCCCGGACCACGCGACGACCGTCTCCGAACCTACCATTCCATCGACCGCGACGTTGCGTGTCGCCCTCCATCGCTTCCTCGACGATCCAACCTGTAAAGCGCTCCTCGTCCAAGAGGAAACCACGGAGCGACGCGCTCTCTGTGGTGTACTCTCCCGAGAGGCACTCATGCGTATACTTCGGGACCACCTCGATGCGGAATCGATCCAGTCGCCCACGCTGTTTCGCGCCGGAGGCACCCGCCCGAGTCCTCGATCTCAGAAAGAGGTGCACGAAAGCGACGGCGAGGTCGGTCACAGGGTTGATGGCTCTCCCTCATGGAAGAGAACACAGGATCACCACCAAGAAGCGAGCGACCAGACGCATTCGACCGAATCCCCGAACACCTCCCCGTCCGACGAGACATCGATCCACCGCCAGACCGGCGCGCCCCACCATCACATTGACTCACGCGTGCACGATTCCACCCCGAACGCGTGCATCGATGAGAATTGATGGCGATGGCACCACCGACACCTCCTTCTCCCGATGCAACGGGCCGCTTCAGCGACGACGACTATCGCGCAATCCTTCGGTTTCGTACAAGGATCCGCGAGTTCTTAGCCTGGAGCGCGGCCCAAGCACGTGAGGCCGGACTCACACCGGCGCAGCACCAACTCCTGCTCGCGGTCCGCGGTCATGATCACCCCGATGGGCCAACCGTAGGTGATATCGCGCACTACCTCCAGCTTCGCCACCACTCCGCAGTTGAGCTCATCGACCGAGCGGTGACTGCCTCCCTTGTCACGAGGCGCGTCGTCGACGAGGACCGTCGCGTCGTGCGGATCGGACTCACCACGGCGGGCGCGGCGATCTTGGAGCGACTCACCGAGATTCACGTCGCAGAACTCAACGCCCTCGCCGTGGGAGATCTCCTACCGCAGATCCCTACCACGCCTCCTCCACCACCGCCCGAACAGACGACCTAGCGATCCACGGGGACGTCGAGTAACTCCACCACGGGCACCTCCACCCCACGCCGTGCAGCGCGATCGATCACGACAGAGCGCTCGCGCTCATGACAGGTGAGATAGATCACCTGTCGAGTTTCGCTGTAGGTGAGAAGGCCATCGATGACCTCTTGGGTGCGAGCAAGATCGAAGTCGACACAGACGTCGTCGAGGATGATCGGCATCCCACCTTGATCGGGAATCACCTTGTCGAGATAGGCGAGTCGAAGCGCGAGCAACAACTGTCCCTGAGTACCACGGGAAAGCTCCTCGACCCCGACCCGATCAAGGTGACCTCCACCGGCTCGAACCGCGACGAAGACCGGCTTTCCCCCTGAATCGGCAACATCGATCTCCTTATAACGTCCGCCGGTGAAACGCCCGAAGAGAGTCGATGCAAGGTTGAGCACCTCCGGACGGGTCTCCCGTTCATAGCGAGTTCGCGCCTGTCGCAAGAGTTCGAGCGCGGTAGAGGCGACCAGATATCGCTCGCCCTCCACCACCATCTGCGCCTTGATCGAGGATCGTTCGGAGTCGATCTCGGTAAGACTCGTCGACCGAGACTCTTCACGTCGGGCCTTGATCGCAACCAGCGAGCGCTCGAGCACTGAGATCTCGTCGTCGCGTGCGTCGATCTCCTGCTGAAGCTCGTGCACCACGTCGTGGAACTCGTCGGCGGTCATCTCTTCCAAGCGTGAAAGCTCCTCCTCGGATAAAGAACCAAGGAGGTCCTCTCGATGTTGCTGCAGGCTCGCACTTCGCCCATCGATATGGGATTGGTAGTCTCGAGCCTCCTGGCACTCCCGTCGAAGGCGAGCGATACGCTCTTGGGACCACGAAGTGGGGACCTCACCAATGAGCTCGCTCAACGTCCGTTCCTTAACAACGAGGGCCTCGCGACGCCCTACTAGTTCACCTTCGTCCACATTTCGGCGCCGGCTGAGCTGTGCCTGCTCTCTCCTGAGTTCGCTTTGACGATCGAGCACGCTCCTTAGGTTCCCAACGAGCTCCCTCGTCTCAAGATCGCTTGCCACCGGAGCGCTGAGATGACCGACGGCGAAGAGAAGCGCTTCGGCCTCAGCTCGAAGTGCTCCGAGGGCTTCCTTCGCCTCGTCCCGAACCATACGCGCGCTTGCAACCTCCTCGACTGCACGCACCAACTGGGAGATTAGGTCCAATCGACGACGAGGCGGCAGGGGTTCATACGAGGCTGGGGTATGCCACAACGCAAACTGTGACTCGATGAGACGTTCACACTCGGAACGCTCATCGCGAAGACCACGAAGCCTTTCCTCGCTCATTTGGGCGTCACGAAGGCTCTCCTCGTAGGCGGCCACGGCACGATCGAGGGCATCGCGGCGCTGGCGAGTCTCTTCGATGAGACCACGTAGCGTCGTCCGTTCGATCAGTAAAGCGCCTTCCCCAGTGCCAAGATGGCGAGCGATCGACGCACGCAGTGAGGCAGCTTCTTGCTCATCGGAGACGGCCGTCGCATCTTCAGTCGTGGTGGTCGACCCGTGCTCGGACGATAGTGGTGACTGTCCTCGTCGTCCCGTGGCGGCAAGCACCCACGCAACAATCACACACACCCCACCGAGACCAAGCAGTGCAAGGTCCAGGCCAGAAAGAACCGATGCTGAGAGCGCCAGTCCACCAAGCAGTGCCATCACCCCGACGATGCCAACGAGCATGCTCCATCGCGGGAACGCCGCCGCTCGCGCACCCTCACCAACGGTACGCTCACGTATACGGTCCTCGAGTTGAATGAGCCGATTCGCTTGGTCGGCAATGGAGAGATCCGTCTCTGCGCGTAATCGGGTCTGTTGTTCCTCCTCCCGCGCAAGTCGCGCGGAGGCCATTTGGTGAGTGCGTTCCGCCTCGTGAACCCGTTCCCCGAGACGATCCAACTCATCGATGCGGTCCTCGAGGGCGCCACGTTGCAACGAGGAGAGAACCTCCCGTGAGATCTGGGCCGCCTCATTGTCTCCGACGAATGGGTCACCCGTGAGCTCCCTTGCGTTGGCGACGAGTTCTTCGTAGCGTCGCTGGGCTATTTCGAACGCCTGTGACGCCGACTCGATCGCCGCATTCCCGACGACCACCATGAGCCGTTGGAAGTGCTCCTCGCCGATCAGTTGGTCGCTGATCTCAGCCAGACGGCGACCACTACCTTCGATTCGTCCGACGAGGTCGTCGACCTCCTTCGACTCCGACGCCAGTTCCTCCGCAAGGTTGCTCACCCGCTCGAGCAACGCAAGTTCATATGGTGGTGCACCGAGCAATGTCCCTGCACGGACCTCGAGGGGATCTTGCGATGCACGCATGCCCAGATAGACACCGACCCGGTCGAGCAGTTGTTCGCGAGCTCTCAGCTCGCGCAGTTGGAGACGGCGCTCGGCGATGTCGCGCTTCGTCGTCTCAATCTCCCGTTCGTCCCTAGCGAACCGCCCGATCATGCTCATTCGAGCACGACGTTCCGTCTCGAGCTCGCCAAAACGCTTCTCCAGCTCACGAAGGGTGACTTTGCCGCGTCGATTGTCACGGTAGATCGAACGTGCTTCCTCCTCGAGCTCATGTTCGAGATCGCGAAGTCGGGCCGCGAAGCTTCCTAAGGTCGACAAGGCGTTGAGCCGTACGCTCAAGTCCTGGTCCTCGTCAAGGAGTCGATTCACGTGGAGCTCTTCAATACCAAGGCAGTAAAGCTGCTCGAACTCAAATCGAGAGAGTGCTCCCCGAGTGCGCTCGAGATCACCGATCGCA
>JBMFXL010000072.1:0-7194 GCA_049964275.1 Acidimicrobiales bacterium
CGAGAGCGGGCGACATGACCGCTTACGAGGCGGTTCGGTTTCGATCCCCAAAGCACGATCTCGAGATCACCTTCGAGAGGAGCCACCGAACGGAACTCCCCTCTCCAGAGGTCGCTCATCGTACGGGTGCCCTTGCCTCCGATTGATGCAACTCCGGACTTGCCCATGATCGCCGGAGCCATGAAGAGGTGGTACTCATCGACCAACGCCTCGTCATGGATGCTCCCCGCAACCTCTGAACCACCCTCGACCAACACACTGGTGACGTTCTCTGCACCGAGCTCGATGAGAAGGGATCTGAGGTCACCGAAGTGTGAACGTGCCGGCAGCACGGCCGCGTTGGCAGGAATGTCTCCCAGTACGATCCGCATCGGCTGACGCTGCCTCAGAGTGCCATCGGAGTATCTCGCGGTGAGACTTGGATCGTCACTTCGAACGGTACCCGAGCCCACCAAGATGGCCTGGTGCGCCTCACGGAGCTCATGTACCTTCCGGCGCGAGGCCTCTCCGGTGATCCAACTCGAAGTACGGTCCGACGCGGCGATCTTCCCATCGACGGTGAGTCCAAGCTTGAGCGTCACCCACGGTAGTCCGGTCAATCGATGGGTCAGATACGGCGCCAAGGACCCAGCAACGTCGCGGTCATTTACGCCAACGGTGACGTCAATACCTGCGTCTCGAAGCGCGATGATTCCCCTGCCTTGAACCTTGGGATCCGGATCGATGATACCGACCTTCACGGTCCGAATACCTCGTGCAATGATGGCCTCCGTACACGGGCCGGTGCGGCCGTGATGAGCACAGGGCTCCAACGTCACGAACAGCACATCCCGCTCGGTCACCTCATCGAGGCCATCGAGCGCAACCCGCTCGGCATGTCGTCCACCAATGGGTTCGGTTGCACCGGTCGCCACTACAACGCCGTCACGGACTACGAGTGCGCCCACCCAAGGATTGGGGGGTGCACTTATTCGCGCGCGTTCTCCGACCACACGCGCCTCCACCATCAGATCCGCCTCAAATTGGGAGTGTTCCATCATCACATCGCATGCTTTGGCGTGTGGGGATGGGGATCGTGCGCCTCGACAAGCAACGTCGCGGCATGAGGAAGTACATCGATGACCGCGTCAAGGGACTCGACTGCTCCACGTGGGGAACCAGGAACATTGCAGATCACACTTGCACCCCGTACACCAGCAACTCCCCGAGAGAGTCGCCCAAGCGGATTGACCGCACGCATGGCATCGGCGAGGGAGGGCGCCTCGCGCTCGATGACGGCGAGAGTTCCCTCAGGCGTACGGTCACGAACCGAGAACCCGGTTCCACCGGTCGTGACGACCACACCCGCAAAGTTCGCACACATCTCTACCAAGGCCACCGCCACCGAGGTCGTTCCGTCAGCGCACACACGCCGCTCGACCACCAGATGGCCCTGTTCGGTGAGACGCTCGGACAGCGCCCTACCCGATCCGTCCTCCCTTGTGCCTGCGACCACTCCATCCGAGACGGTAAGAATCTTGAACTCCACTACGTCATACCCTCCGAGGTGCGAGCCTAGGGGACTGCTGAGCAAAGGTGATCGGCGGCACCGAAACCTCAGACGACGCGAGCTCGGCCGGGAAACCGGAAGCGAGAGCACGCGAGGTCAACGCGACTGCAGCCACCAGAGGCCAGCGAGGACGAACGGACACAATAAAGGGGCTTTGGCATCAGCAGCACGTCTCGTGCGGCAAGTTGGGGCGGCCTCTAGCCAGCCAAGCCCGACGGTGGCGATGCTGGAAGGATTCGGGGAGGTACCGTGCCGACGCCCCAACCACCGAGCGCAAGGGTCGAATAATGCCTCCGAACGCCTTGTGGCATGAAGTTCAATGCATCGGTCATCCCTCGAACCCACTCACTTCCCATCCCAGACACAACGGTGTACGTGCACCTGCTCGCCGCATCGGTGTTTACTACGGTGCAGCATCCTTGAACGTCTCGAAGCGCTCTTCGAGACGTTCTCGATCAGGGAGCGCGCCCTTTGACGAGGGGACATGGAGCTTCCTCCCGTCCATCTCTTGCAGCCCGTGGCGCAACATTGGACCGTCCTTCTCTCTCATGATGGAAGCCTGCACAGAGACGACGTAATCGGGGCGAATACCAAGGAGATTTTGGTCGTATGCAGCATGATGAATCTTGCAGAGTGCAAGTCCGTTCTGCACGATTGGCTCACCCCTCGGATGGGAGTCAGGAAGGATGTGAGCTGCGTCTAAGAGTTCCCGGTGCCTGAGTCGGCAGACCGCACACGATGACTCGTATGCCTGCAGTACGCGAGCACGAAACACAGGCTGATGAAGGCGCTCCTCAACCACTCGTTCGGCGTATCGCCGACGAGCACGATCAAGTCGATCCGCTTCGTGAAACTCAAAGACACGTAGGTCATCATCGATTGCGACGTCGAACTCAAGCAGGTCCGGCCGATCGCCCACGATCCAGACAGGCCAACGAGCGAGGTACACACCACTTGCAACGCCGACAAAATAGACGAGTCCTACGCCCCTCGTCATAGCCCTCCGGAGTACCACGTTCTCGCGCTGATTCGGATCCGTACCTCGGTACTTGTACTTCAGTATTCCGAGGTGATCGATCTGGTCTTCATATGGTCGACGTCGGTCATCCGGCGTGAAGGTGGTGCGAATCGAAAAGGCGGTGTCAAAACCCTTCGGGGTCCAGATCCCTTGCTGCCCAATGAGACGCAGCGGCTCGCCTTCGAAGTGAAGACCTTGAAGATCTGCGAAGCGGAGCGGCACGTCAGCGTTCCCGCCGGTCGTAGCCACCAGGTACGAAAACATTGCGGCACGAGCTCGAGTATCGCGATCATATTGAGCTACTTGCACCAGGTAAAGCATTTCACATCACGCACGTGCGTGCGTGATGTGAAATAAGTCATTGCTGACGACCGAGAGGCTCACGGCCTCTACCGAGCTACCTAGGTCGAACCGTTCTCGCGACATTGCACTCATTCGACAAGCAAAGCTTGCGAACGACGATCTCTCAAGCGACTGGGCGCTCCTCCTCAGTGCAGCACATTGCGTCGGAAGCCTTGGGTTGGTGCGATCCAGGTGCGTCGAGGCTCTCCTTCGTCAGACACGGAGTTCGGATGCGATGTCCTGTCGACCCATGCGCAGATCAGGCGGGCAGTGGTGCACTCCGTCTCATTCAGACTGACGAAGCCAGGTGAGCCAAGAGGACATGCGCTCGACGATCTCGTCTGCACCCTCGCCCAATCCAATCACCATCTCACGCTCAAACTCTCTCGCCAGTTCGTCGAGTTGACCAGCGACCGCCACTCCGCGCTCTGACAGGTTCAACGAAAACGTTCGTCGGTCTTCGGGTCGCGCGCGTCGCTCGACGAGTCCTTCCTCGTCGAGGTGCTCGAGCGTTCTCGAGAGGTTGATGGGTTCGACTTCGAGCATGCGTGCAAGCTCCCGAAGCCCACAGCCTGGTTGCCGACGGATCATGCGAATCGCAGCCACGGCGGGCGGATTGAGTCCGAGCGGTTCCAGTCGTTCAGACCAGCCCGCTCGGAGTCGACGATGCACCGCTCCGATGAGCCAACCGATACCGAGTTCAGGCGTCGCTGTCATCGAACAGTTCAGCGAGCAGGTGCATCCCCTTTGCGTACGCGGGAACTCCCGCGGTGATCATCGCCGTTTCGACGACACCAACGAGATCGGAACGCGTCGCACCTTGGCGCACCGCGGTCCTGGCATGTAAGGCTGCAGCCTCGTCATGGCCTAGTACCAAGAGCTGCGCAAAGTGAACAAGCTGCTGGACGCGGGCGCCGAGCGCGTTGTCGTAGATGAACGCAGACCGAACCGCTTCGAGCGCACTGACACCGTTCTCGCGACCTACCGATGACGCCAATCGAACGCGCTCATCGAACGAGGCAGGAGTGTGACCAAAGAACGCTTCATACCGTTCTCGCGCTGCCTGAAATTGATCGTGTTCACTCATCGCGCCCTCGCCATTGCCGCCTGGACCTTCCTAAGTGCATCAGGAGGAAAATCCTTGGCTCCACCGATCGCCGCAGCTGCAAGTTCTTCTGTCGCAGCTTCCTCAAGAGCAATAATGAGGCGCGCGACGCCCGTGGGTCGATCGCCGAAGCCCAAGAGTCCATGGTTGGCCAATAACACAGCCTGTGTCTCTGGCGAACTCAAGAGCGCGTCGACGATGCCGCTGACCGACTCTTCGGTCCCGCGTGGTGCCCACGGCGCCACCGGGACGGCGACCGCTTGGCCAAACCTCAACATAGGTTCCGAGCGAATCGGGAGAGGGACGTGCGCATACGCATAGGCGGTCAGATTGGGTGAGTGGGTGTGCACGACCGCTCCGAGTGTCGGACGAGCTCGGTATACCCTGGTATGCATCTCGACGATCTCGGCGTTTTCCGCTGCGAGACTGCCACTTCGCACCGAGCCATCGAGGCCCACAACGACAAAATCGTCCGCGTTGAGGCTGCGTATCGAACCGCTTGAAGTCATGACGATCTCGTCATCGCCGATTCGCGACGAAAGGTTCCCGTGTCCCGATCGAGACATCACCCCTGCTTCAAAGAGCAGTTCGCTTGCTCGGATGAGCTCCGTCGATGCAGCCTGTTTGTCAAGCCATGCCATAGTTGAAACCTCCTTGAATGGTACCCACGCATAATGTATTATTTACTACAAATATTCCCAAGACGAGCGTTCCCGCAGCAGTCTCACCGACGAAACCTCGATTTGGCGCCCAGGTCGCAGTAGTCCTAGTCCATGGGTGGCCGCGCAGAGGTAAGGCGGTGGCGACTCGGCTCTGACGCCGCCCATCATCGCAATGTGCAGGCATGGTGACTTTGTGATACTCGCGAAGGTGAAGGGTCGGCTGAGGGAGGTTCCAGTCAGGAGCGGATTCCCGCCACCAACCGAACACATCTCAAGGTACGCCGAGCTTTCGATGAGAAACCCATCCGCACAGACACCGACTAAGACGACGACTTAGGAGTGCAACCTCACTCGCGAAGCGTCCAGGTCATCGAGGCCGGTTGCCTGCAGGGGCATCGGCCTCGCCACTGTCTCTCATTCACGGTGCACCATGAACAATCTACGAACGAGCAGGCAAAGTGCCAGAGCCTCGAATTGTTCGAGCGCTATGGACTGCCGAGCAGGCCTCCACGCCAAGGAGGCGGAGAGGCCGTTCTTCTCAGCAGTCTCCTCGTCAGCAGTGCGCTCATCCGAAGTGGATGGTCTGAGGGTCTCTCCTACCCCGAAGATAGCTCGGGAAGGCAATGCTCCCTTTGCCTTCGGGTCTGACAGAATCGATGATCACCACTCCCTCACCGCACGCAATCCCCCACTCGTCGCCCACCGCCACGAGCGTTCCCGGAGGTGCATGTGACGACGAGGGGTGCACTCGCCCACGCTCGATCCGCAGGCGCTTCCCTTCGGCAAAGGTGTAAGCTCGCTCGAGGCGAATGACGCGATGCACCTCAACGGCGCTCAATCCAAAGTCCAGGCGAAGCTCGTCGGGAGCGATCTTCGATGCGTAGGTCGGGTTGCCCTGTTGCGAGCGAGCGGTGCCGATCCAGCTGTCCTGACGGCCGAGTTGAGCGAGCAAAAGTGAGATACCCGCATCGGTGAGCCGATCGGCGGTCTCCGAAAGCGTCAGATCTTTGATCGAACACTCCCTCTGGGCATAGATACCACCCTCGTCCATGCCTTCAGCAACATCGATCAGGCAGACCCCCGTGTCGTCGACGCCATCGAGTATGGCACGCTCCATCGGTGCGGCACCCCGATAACGAGGAAGCAGGGAGTAGTGGACATTGACATGCGGACGACGAGAAATCACCGGTCGTTTGAGAATCCGACCGTAGGCAATGACGACACCGAGGTCGTAGTCGACATCGGCAGCGTCGTCGGGTGAGGTCAGGACCATGAGTCCCTGGGACCGCGCGTAGGCTGCCACTGGCGAGGGGACGAGCGCTCCTCCTCGACCTCGCTTCGCATCGGGACGCGTGACGACGGCAGCGATCTCGTAGCGCTCATCGATGAGCACCTCGAGATATCGCCGGGAGAGTTCCGGCGTACCGAAGAAACAGATTGATCTTGGAGGCACGTTCATCGGGACATCGTGCCGCCACCGCGTACGAGCGCAGTGCGGATCGCCCGCTTGGCATCCTTGCGCTGCTCGTCAGTGAGATGCTCCAGAAGTAATGTGCCGTTGAGATGGTCGAGTTCATGCTGCATCACGCGCGCGAGCAGGCCGCTCGCGTGAAACGCCACGCGGGTTCCGTCGGCCCTTTGACCCTCGACGTCGACCTCGGCAGGGCGATCGATCGGCCAGTACATGTTTGGCACCGAGAGGCATCCCTCTTCGTAACTCCAAGTACCCTCAGCCCGAGTGATCTCGGGATTTATCAACACGTGAGGGCCCTCGCCGACGTCGTAGACGAAGATACGTTGAGCCACACCGACCTGAGGACCAGCAAGACCCACGCCAGGGGCATCCCGCATCGTATCGATCATGTCCCCAATCAAGAGCCCAAGGGATTCGTCGAAGCGCTCGACGGGCTTGGCGAGTCCACGAAGCACCGGATCACCATAGGTCCGAATAGGAAGAATAGGCACGCCACCAACCTATCTGGGATTCCCTCATGCGCTCGCTCGGGTCTACGATGCAGCAGCAGTTCGAATTGACTGGCAGAGTAGAACGATGACACATCCTCATGCGCTCATGGTCGTCGGTTCACTCAACGTCGACCTTACGTTCCGCCTCCTGGTCGGCGCTGAGTGGGGAGAGACCGTCCCCGCCCGCTTCACCCAGGCGTTTGGGGGCAAAGGTGCGAACCTCGCATCAGCCGCGCGCCGATTTGGTGCGCGGACCATCTTCGTTGGGGCAATCGGTGACGATGTCTATGGATCCGAGGCCGTTGTCGAACTGGAGCAGTACGGGGTGAGCCACCGTCTCCAAGTCGTGCCAGCAACTCCAACCGGCACCGCGGGAATCATCGTCCGGGAAGATGGAGAGAACTTGATCGCCCTCGACCCAGGTGCGAACCTTCATCTCGACCGTAACCATGTGCGCAAGGCCCTCGAGGAAGCGTCAGAGGAGCACGGATCGATCCTGGTTGCGACCAACTTCGAAACCGCACACGAGGCAATCGAGGAAGTGATGTCTCAC
>JBMFXL010000073.1:0-7143 GCA_049964275.1 Acidimicrobiales bacterium
GGAAATCTCGGCCGGGTCGATCATCGTGCGCCAGCGCGGCACGCGCTTCCACCCGGGTCTCAATGTTGGTCGCGGTAGCGATGACACCCTTTTTGCGAAGGCGCATGGCGTCGTCAAGTTTGCCAGTCGCAAAGGTCGTAAGTTTGTCGACGTGCTCGAGGCGAACTAGTACTTCAATCACGCGAATTCTAAGCGTCGGTCATGGCTGAGTTCGTCGACCGCGCACAACTTCACGCCCGCGCCGGAGATGGTGGCGCGGGCGCGATCTCTTTTCGTCGCGAAGCCCATGTGGACAAGGGTGGTCCTGATGGGGGCGATGGGGGCGATGGGGGAAGTATCTGGTTACGCGCTAGCTCGAATCTTTCGTCGCTGATCGGTTTTCGGGACCAGCCGTTTCGACGCGCGCCAAACGGCGCTCACGGCCAAGGTAAGAAGAAGCGCGGGGTCAACGGTCGGGATCTCGTGATCGAAGTGCCTGCAGGCACGGTGGTGAAGGATCTCGATGGCGCCACGATTGCAGATCTTGCGTCGGTTGGGATGAAGGTACGCGTCGGCCGTGGTGGCCGCGGAGGTAAGGGGAATGCTGGATTTCTCTCCAACAGGCGACGGGCACCTTCGTTTGCAGAGCAGGGTGAGCCTGGTGAAGACCTTTGGTTCAATCTTGAACTGAAGCTCGTTGCCGATGTCGCGCTCGTCGGATTCCCCAACGTCGGCAAGTCGTCGCTGATCTCGGTGATCTCTCGTGCAAAGCCGAAGATCGCGAATTACCCATTTACGACTCTGGTTCCCTCGCTCGGCGTGGCCCGCATGGGTGGTGCCGAGGATGTCACAGAATTCGTGGTGGCCGATGTTCCTGGGCTCATCGAGGGCGCGTCTTCTGGTCGTGGACTTGGACACGAGTTCTTGCGGCACATCGAGCGGGCGCGAGTGATTGCACTGATTCTCGATCCCACGGAGAGCACAGACCTTACTTTGGAAGAGCAGTCCGAGATCCTCCTTGACGAGATGGCATCGCACCTACCCGAACTCGCGGATCGGCCGACCGTGGTCGTGGTGAACAAGTGTGATGAGGCCGACGATCGCGACGGACTCGAACGTCGTGCCAAGGAGTTGGCCGATGAGATCGGCGCACTCGATGTGACTGTGGTTTCGGCGGTCACCCGCGAACATCTTGATGAACTGACCCACAGTTTTGCGCGAGCGCTCCACGAGGCGACGCTGCTCGCGGAGGAAGAGATCGGTGAGGACGTCGTCGTTCATCGCTTTGAGGAAGAGCCTGCCTTCGAGATCACCCGTGAGCCAAGTGGTACGTACGTGGTGGAGGGTCGTGACGTACTCCGTGCGGTGCGCTTGTCGGACCTTGGTTCTCTTGATGCAATGCTGATCATCCATCGCCGCCTTGAGCGATTAGGCGTGCTGCGAGCCCTTCGACGGGCAGGAATCACCGAAGGGGACGAGGTCGTGATCGGTGATCTCTCCTTCGAGTACGAGGACACCATCACCCAGTGAGAGTGGTCGTCAAGATCGGCTCTTCTTCGGTGACAACCTCTGAGTTCACACCTCAGATGGCGACGCTTGAGCGAGTCTGTGACGATATCGCGTCGGTCCGTTCTGAAGGTCATGAAGTGGTACTCGTGAGTTCCGGGGCCATTGCGCTTGGGCTGGGAAGACTGGGTTTGACTTCTCGGCCCTCTGGCGCTCCCGAACTTCGTGCCGCAGCTGCAGTCGGCCAGGTCGCGCTAATGGCGGCATACGAAGATGTCGCTTCGTCGAAGGGTATGAAAGTTGGGCAGCTCTTGCTCATTCCCTCCGATTTCGCCGATCGCGATCAATACCTGCATGCTCGCGAAACCTTGCATGCGCTCCTCGCTCGCGGCGTGCTGCCAGTACTCAATGAGAACGACGCGCTTTCGAACCAGCAACTCCGCTACGGCGACAATGACAAGGTTGCCGCATTGGTATCGAACCTGGTAGGAGCAGAGCTCCTCATCCTCTTGACCGACAAGGACGGACTTTACACATCCGACCCCACCTTTGATCCACACGCATCCCTGGTTGAGGAGGTCGTCAGATTTGATCGGTTGGCACTTTCTGTCGGGGGTGTGACCTCTGAGGTCGGTAGTGGTGGGATGGCGTCCAAGCTTCAAGCTGCGAGGATGGCCTCTTGGTCAGGCGTAGAGACACGAATCGCGAATGCAGGAGCACCGAATGTGATCGCTCGGTCAATTCGTGGTGACGAATCGGTCGGAACCCGTGTTGTCAAACGATCGAGACGTCTTGGGGCTCGTCGACTCTGGATCGCGTTTGCCTCTCCTCCTCAAGGATCGGTCATCGTGGACGAAGGGGCGAAGCATGCTCTCGTTGCCCGGGGGAAGTCGCTCCTGCCCGCTGGTGTCGTCGATGTCGAGGGCGCCTTCGACGTCGGTGCGACGATTAGCGTATTGGATCCTTCTGGAGCGGAGATCGCCAAGGGACTGGCGCGGCTCGATGTGGAGGGAGTGCGTCGTGTGATGGGTACGCGCTCGAAGGAACATGGTATCTCACGTTCCTTCGAAGTGATCCACCGCGACGACCTGGTGGTCCTAGTCGACGACCCCGACGTGTAGGTGTAGTGAACTACGCTGGAGCGATGGAGGTTTCAGTCGTGGACGAGATGTGGTCGCTTGGGTTGCGGGCTCGAGAGGCATCTCGTGTCGTTGCGCAAAGCTCATCGACGCTCCGTCGAAAGGCTCTCATTGAGGCAGCGGCTGCGATAGAGAATGCCGTATCCGAGCTGCTCGATGCCAATGCTCAGGACATCGCGGCCGGCAGAGAGACCGACCTCACCGACGCGCAACTCGATCGCTTGACGTTGACCCGGGCTCGGATCGAAGGAATGGCTGAGGGGCTTCGCAGTGTGGCGCGCCTGGAAGATGTCGTCGGTCAGGTGGTCTCGGGTGAACGGCTCGCCAACGGGCTCGACGTGCAACGCGTCCGAGTGCCCCTTGGGGTCATCGGCATCATCTATGAGAATCGTCCCAACGTTACTGCTGATGCCGCCGGTCTATGTCTGATGGCCGGGAACGCGGTACTCCTTCGAGGCTCTTCTCAGGCAATTCGATCGAACCTCGCGATCACCGAGGTGCTTCGAGGTGGTATCGAACGAGCAGGCTTGCCAGGTGATGCAGTACAGCTGGTGCAAGATGTATCCAGAGATGGTGCAATTCGTTTCATGCAGCTCGATGGTGTGATCGACTGCCTCGTCCCACGTGGCGGGCCTTCCTTGCTCGCGTCGATCCGTGCACATGCGACCGTGCCGACCGTGCTCGATGGTGACGGTAACTGTCACGTTTACGTCGATGCCGAAGCCGATCTTTCGATGGCAGCTGCGATCGTGACCAACGCGAAACTCCAGCGCCCGGGTGTCTGTAATGCCATGGAGACGCTGCTCGTTCACCGCGAAGTGTCGAAGGAGTTCATCTCGAACCTTCCTGCCATTCTCCCTGATACCGAAGTTCGCGGTGACGAGATCACTCGATCACTGGTACCCGGTGCTCGCGAGGCTACGGAGGAGGACTATGCGACCGAGTTCTTGGACCGCATCGTCGCAGTCAAGGTGGTGGAGAACCTCGATGAGGCTATTGAACATATTCAGCGATTCAGCTCTGGTCACTCGGAGGCAATCATTACGGAGCATTTACCGACCGCGCAGCGCTTCGTGCGCGAGGTCGATGCGGCCGCAGTTCTGGTGAATGCGTCGACTCGTTTCGTCGACGGAGGAGAGCTCGGGCTCGGCGCGGAGATCGGAATCTCGACCCAGAAGCTTCACGCGAGAGGTCCAATGGGTCTTGAGGCGTTGACCTGCGTCAAATACGTCATCATTGGCAACGGACAGGTAAGGGGATAGCGATGTCGACCTCACAGTTCAACTCGTCGGCTGAGGTCGAGCTCGCACTGAAGTCACAGGGGTATCTCCCCTCAAAACAGATTGCCACCACGGTCTTCCTCGCCGATCGACTGTCCAAGCCCATCCTGGTTGAGGGACCGGCGGGGACGGGGAAGACTGAGCTTGCCAAATCGCTTGCGGCAGCAACCGGGCACGAGCTTGTTCGTCTCCAGTGCTACGAAGGTCTGGATGAAGCTAAGGCGCTCTTCGAGTGGAACTATCGTAAGCAGCTCCTCCACATTCAAGCGGTCAATGCGTCCGAGCACGCGCAGCGAGGGTGGAACGATCTTGAAGAGGACATCTTTTCCGAGAGTTTTCTCCTTGAACGCCCCCTGCTCCATGCGATTCGGTCGGAACTCCCGACGGTACTGCTCATCGATGAGGTCGATCGCCTCGAGGTAGAGACAGAGGCGCTTTTGCTCGAGATTCTGGCCGAGTTTCAGGTCACCATTCCTGAGCTTGGCACGGTGCGGGCGAAGAGCCGACCGATGGTCGTCCTGACCTCGAATGGTACGAGAGAGCTCTCCGAGGCGCTCAAGCGACGATGTCTCTTCCTCTATCTCGATTATCCCGACGTCGCGCGTGAGCGTGAGATCCTGATGTCGAAGGTCGAAGGGGTGGCCTTTGGCCTCGCGGAAAAGATTGCTGCCTTCGTCGCGACCTTGCGAAGCCTTGAACTCAAGAAGTCGCCATCAATTTCGGAGACCATCGATTGGTGTCAGGCGCTTTTGGAACTTGACGCAGACGACCTCGAGCCAGGACTCGTTGACGAAACGCTTCACGTGCTGCTCAAGTACCGCACGGACTTCGACAAGGTGCATCGAGAGCTCCTGGATGGCAAACGGAGCACTCGGGGGTGATCACGCCACTCATGGCGTTTACCGAAGCGCTCCGGGAGGCGGGTATACCCATTTCACAGTCGGAGCTCGCGGATGCCGCCCAAGCCCTCGGTGAAGCCAACGTGACCGACCGCGAAGAGTTTCGAATGGCGCTTGCAGTCACGATGGTGAAGGAGAGCCGTCACTTAGGGGTCTTCCATCGTCTCTTCGACGTGTTCTTCCCGTCCGCAACGATAGGTCCTGATGGCACCTCGGTCGATGTGGATCAGCCATGGCCTCACGCGAATCCTGATACCACGGGCGAACTCGAGACCCTAAGGGAGATGATGCTCGAGGCATTGCGGACGGAGGATACTCCAGCGCTCCGGCGACTCGCGCGCGAGGCAGTGCGGCGCTACGGCGGTCTTGAGCGGGGCCGGGCGGTGAGCGGGGTGTACTACACTTACCGAACCCTACGTCAGCTCGACGTTGATGGATTGCTTCAAGCCCTTCTCAACGGCCTCACAAGCCGTGACGAGACCGATGACCTCACTGAGCGACTGAACGCTGATCGTGCTCGATCCTCAATCGATGGTCTCAAGGCGATCGTGATCGAGGAGATCACGAGAGAGCTTGTGGCGGATCGAGGGTCTGAAGCTGTCGCGCGAACAATTGCGGCGCGCTTGCCTGAGGATACCGACATCGTGCACGCCTCCCGAGAGGAGCTCGCCGCGTTGCAGCGCGCAATGACGCCCCTTGCGAGAAAGCTCGCCGCCCGACTACGTCAACGGCATCGTTCGTTGCATCCCGCCCAGCTCGATTTTCGTCGTACCATGCGTTCAGCGATGTCGACGGGAGGTGTGCCGGTTTCGGTGGTCTTTCGGCCACCCCGTCCTTCGAAACCCGAAATCGTACTCGTTGCCGATATCTCCGGCTCGGTCGCGTCCTTCGCGCGCTTCACGATGCAGCTGGTCTTTGCCATGTCCGCGCAGTTCCAACGCGTACGAAGCTTCGTCTTTATCGACGAGGTCGACGAGGTAACCGAGTTCTTTCGGGCAAATCAAGACATCAACGAGGCGCTACGGGCAGTGAATACCAAAGCCAAGGTGATTCATCTCGACGGTCACTCGGACTACGGAAATGCCATCTCGCGATTCTCTGAGCGTTATGGCATGGAGATCGGCCCGCGTACTTCGGTGATCTTTTGCGGCGATGCGCGCAACAATTACCATGACAGCGGAGCGAACGCGTTCGGCGCGATCGCTGCGAAGGCGAAGCACGTGTTCTGGTTGAATCCCGAGCCGGTGAGCTATTGGGATAGTGGGGACTCCATCATCTCGACCTACGCACCGTACTGCGATGGAGTGTTCGAGTGCCGGACCCTTCGCCAACTCGAAGAGTTCGTACGGATCGCGCTTTAGCTCATCACTATGGCGAACGCCACGCAGCTCATCGTGATTCGGAGTGGTGCTGGCACCCAGGTCTCGGGTGTCGGGGGAGTGCGCTCAGATCTCTTTGCCGGTCATCGCGGCTGTTCGGGGCTGTCGCCCGGTGGCGTGAAGCAGATGGTGTGGCTTGGCGGTGAGCTCCGAAGGCGTGGCATTCGACCAGATGTCATCTACAGCAGTCGGCTGCGTCGGGCGCGACAGAGCGCGACCATACTTGGAACCCTCATTGGACGTCCGGTCGCGCCACCGAGCTGTCTCTGGTGCGCCCGACACCCGGGGTCGCTAGACGGAGCTGCGGGCATGGTCTCCCTGGGACGCCGGGACGGCCCTCGAGCTTTTGTTGACCGATGACGAGGGGGAAGCCCTCGCCCTGGCCGGGGAAGTAATACGGCAGAACAACCTGCGCCGCAGTCTGGAGGGGGACATCCTGGCCCAGGCCTGGGCCAGGGCGGTGGACGCGCCGGATGAAGTGATCGTCCTGGCCTCGCCCGAATGGCATCCCGGGCTGGTGGGGACCGTGGCTTCCCGCCTCTGCGAACAATTGAAGAAGCCGGTTCTCCTGGTGGCCGAAGAGGGGACCGAGGGGCGCGGTTCCGGACGTTCCCGGTCCGGTTTCAACCTCTTCGAGGCCCTGGGCCGCACCGCCCACCTGCTCCTCCAGTACGGAGGGCATCCCCAGGCCGTAGGTTTCCGGCTCAAAATGGAGTGCCTGGAGCCGCTCCGCCTGGCCCTGAATGCCGCCTACCCGTCCCCCGGGGGGCTGGCACCGGCCTGGGAGCTGGATGGCGAACTGGGGCTGGACGAACTGGACGAAGATCTGGCGCGCGAATTGGCGGCCCTGGCCCCGCACGGGGCCGGCAACCCCGAGCCCCTCTTCTGCTGCCGGGTGGTGACTCCGGTGGCCTGGCAGAGCGTGGGAAAGGAGGGCCGCCACCTGAAGCTGAAGGTGGCC
>JBMFXL010000074.1:0-7140 GCA_049964275.1 Acidimicrobiales bacterium
GCCCGCATTGAGATGTTGTCCTCCCATGGAGCCATAGAACGGGGCGTCCCCAAAGGTGAAGATGCCTCCGTCAGCGGCAACCAACCAGTAGCCGTGACCCGTTGGGGTCGCGGCGATTCCAACGACAGGTGCGTTGAGTGGATGGCCTCCCATAGAGCCGTAGAACGCCGCATCCCCGAGGCTGAATACGCCACCATCCGATGCGACCAACCAGTATCCGTGATCATCGGGTGTGAGTGCGATTCCCACGATTGGTGCGTAGAGGTTGAGCGCCGATGCATCTCCGTAGCTTGTCGCACTCCCGCTTGGCACGACGTGACCATCGGCTGTGACCGCGAGTACACCGGTTCCAGATGAGGTCACAGCCGTCGCTGTCACGACCGATGAAAGGGGGCTCCTCGGTGGGGGCAGCGAGCCTGCGTTGCCGAACGCCCCGTAGAAGGGCGTGGAGTAGGCGACCAACTGATCCTCAGAGACGGAGTGGGTGTGAGGTGCATGCATCTCGATCACGCCTATCCCCAGGGACACTATCCCAACGACTGCGAGACCCACGCAACGGAGGAGCCGAACGAACTGAGACATCGATGCCCTCCAACTCCGGACATGAGAGCGATTCGTTACTGACTCGTGATCAACCCGATTGCACCCTATCGCAGAGGACCGCCCACCCGCAAGGGATCCAGACCGCGAGGAAACGCTAGAGCGCAGAGGTACCGAGCGTCGTCGTGGTCTGTTTCCCGACCGGAATCGCGAAGCCTGTCACCGCAACGACTGACCAGAATCCGCCATACGCTCTGAGACCCTGCCCGTTGGCCTGTCCCGGCGCGGTGTCACCTGAGTAGGTGTAGAGCGGGGTCCCGTTATACGTGAGCTGTGATGTCCCATCACTCCTCGTGATCCAGCCTATGAGCGTCTGGCTGAGGCCAGATGCGGCACGAGCGACCCTGCCGGTGAAGGGCTTCCATACCTGCGCGCATGAGGTATCGCACGAGGACTTGGTGCCCTTGTCCCGAGAGAATGCGTAGATGGTGTCGTCCTTCGTGTCGGCAAGGATCGAGCCGTAGGGCTTGATGGTCACAAGATTGAGTCGAGGAGCACTCGCGGGAATTGGCTTCGGATGGTACGAAGGTACTCGAGCAGTGGGAACCGAGGCAGCACCACAACCCGTGAGGACTACTCCTGAGAGGAGGCCTCCGATCAATCGTGGCTTCAAGGCGTACTCCCTCCCTTCGGGATACTTGCACCGAGCGGCGCGCAATATGTAGAAGAGTTTACGAACGTGGTGACCTTACGCCAACACGTGCGTCAGGGCGGTGCTGCCTTGGCTCGAGGAGTAGGCTGCCACGCATGTTGAGTCCACCTCTTCCCTGGTACCAGCTTCGCAGGGGAAAGGGGCGACTTCCAATTCGGATCAAGATCTCCTCCATCGGTGGGCTTGAGGTCACTGCTTCACCGAGTACGCATGTTGAGGAGGTGACAGAGTTTTTGAACTCACGCTCGCCATGGATCGCTCGTTACGTCATGCGTTACGGCCTTGCGCTCTCCCCACGGTGGGAGCCGACTTCCCTTTGGACCCCGAGCGTGGGGCGATCCAAGGAGGTGGAAGACCGAGCAACTGCGCACGCCTGGCCCTCGTGGGCAACCTCGCCTGCCACGGAGCAACTGGGTGGACCGATGGACTTCCCGATCCTCGCAGGGCAACTCAGACGGTTTGCTCGTCGGGACCTCGACCTCGCGCTTCGCCAGGAGTTCGAGCGGCTCACTAGTGCCGACATTTGGATCCGGGTTCCACTGAACCTACGGACCGCGTGGATGTCGGGGCGTTGGGGGAGTTGCCATCAAGCAGGCAGGATCACGATCAACCTTGCCGCTGCCTTCCTTGCGTCGCCACTTCGACGTCATATCATCGCGCACGAGATCAGTCACCTCTTCGTCGGAGATCACTCTGCCGCCTTCTGGTCGACGCTCGAACGCTATGACCCCGAATGGGGCCACCATCGTGCAATGTTGACCTCGTCGGCGAGCGCACTGCCCTGGTGGACGAGAGTCCGCCCAACCCATGAACTCGTCCTCTGGAGGGCGTGAATACCTCGAGAGATCGTGCGCCCGGTACCGACTCGCGTCACAAGGACATCTCCCAAAGGAGGTGACGCGTCGAGATCTGCCGATGGCGACCTAACCCGTCGTGCGTGTGCGCCGGATAGCGAAGAAGAGAATGAGGAGCTGGAGCACTACCGCGACCAATACCGCGTCGATCACCGTCGGCAATGCGAGATGGAAGCCGACTCTCACGACCACCCCGATGATGACGTCGATGACGAGATAGAAGGCCGCCATCTGAAGAACCAGTCTTCGCTGACTCTTCGAATTGATTGCCATATGATCCCCCGTTCGGCCAATCTCTTCCCGAAGCGTACCTAGCTTAAGAGGCCCTCACGTATCGCACGCTTGAGAATCTTGCCGGTTGCTCCGCGAGGGAGCGCCTCTTCTACGAAGTGGATGCGGGAGGGAATCTTGAACCTCGCGAGCCTGGTCGAAAGGAAGTCTTGGAGTTCCTCCTCGGTGACGTGGTGGCCCTCTCTGAGATAGATCACCGCGACCAACTCCTCCCCAAGGCGTTCGTGTGGCACACCGAACACTGCAACTTCGTAGACCGCAGGATGTTCATAGAGGGCTGCCTCGACCTCAATGCAGTAGATATTCTCACCACCACGGATGACCATGTCCTTCGCTCGATCGACGACGTAGACGTAACCCTCCTCGTCAAGGTATCCAAGATCGCCGCTCCGAAGCCAACCACCTGGGAAGGACAAGGCGGTGGCTTCGGGAAGGTTCCAGTATCGATCGGCAAGGTTCACACCGTAGAACGAGATCTCGCCGATCTCATGGGGACCAAGTACGTTGCCAAGGCTATCGACGACTCGCACCGACATGATGGGCAAGGTCTTCCCTGCAGAGGTCGGGTGCGCTTCGAGGTCGGCACCAAAGATCTGCGGTCCGTAGGCATTGGTCTCTGTCATCCCGTATCCAAATCCGGCTCGACCAGTACCGAGCGAGCGATGGAGTCGATCGACGAGCGCGGTCGGTACGGGTGCTCCACCCCCGCCGACTGATCGCAGCGTCGAGGTGTCAGCGGTCATAAAGCGAGGGGACTCGAGGAGGTCCCACGACATGGTCGGGACGCCGATGAAGTGGGTGATGCGTTCACGCTCGATGACCTCGAGCGCCTGTTCGGGATCCCAATGGTGCATGAGTACGAGCTTGGCGCCTGTGACCAATGCACCGAGCATGACAGGAATGCATCCCGTGACATGGAACAGGGGGACGACAAGGATGAACGCGACTCGCTCGGTGAGCTCGGTGGTTGGGGGCGCGAGCAAGGTGGCAACGGTATTGCGAGTGCCGTATGCCATGATCGCGCTGACCACCGCACGATGTGAGGACACCGCTCCCTTTGGTCGCCCAGTGGTGCCCGAGGTGTACAAGATCGTGGCATCGTCGTCAGGTTGAACTTCGACCTTGTCAATTGGTGCGGCGGCAAGCAACGACGTGAATGGGACGACACCCTCTCGGGGCTCGGTGCGCACCCCTACGAGGGTGATCCCGAGTTCCTCCCTCTGTTCATGGAGCCGCTCGAGCCGTTCAGGGTCTGCGATTACGACGCTGACCCCCGCATCGCGAATTGCGAACGCGAGTTCTTCTTCAGTCCACCACGCATTGAGCGGAACGATAATGGCTCCAGCATGACAGATCGCTCCATAGGAGATGACCCATTCCGGAAGATTCCGCATGGCAAGCGCGACGCGAGTCCCAGGTGCCACCTGCAGCTCTTGGACGAGTCCTCCCGCAAGTGAACGAACCTGCTCGTACATGGTAGTGAAGCTCATGCGCTCCTCGCCGTAGACAAGGAAATCGACGTCACCATGGAATGCAGCAAGTCCGAACATGTCCGCCAGGGAGCTTGGCGCATTTTTGAAGACCTTCATGGGAAGCCCTCGAACCACGCCGTCTTCGATCTCATAGATCTGTCCAGGCGCGGTCGCCGCCTGCACCGCTTCGTCGTAGTTCATCGAGAATTCCGCCTTCCGCTCTTCGCTGACTCGATCATGATGTGAAATTGACGTAGTTTTCAAGTCGGCGAACGAAGAGGCTCGCCTGAACAAAGGAGCACGCATGGACTTCGCATTGAGTCCGACGGCATCACGATACCGCGCCCAGCTCATCGAATTCATGGATCGATACGTCTATCCCGCTGAATCCACCTATCACGCACAAATGGAGGCATCTGGTGATCCTCATTCGCATCCTCCCATCCTTGAGGAGCTGAAGGCACGTGCGCGGGCCGAGGGTCTCTGGAACCTTTTCCTTCCGCATAAAACCGAATGGACCGAGGGTCTTTCGAACCTGGATTACGCGCCGCTCGCGGAGATCATGGGCCATTGCCATTTCGCTTCAGAGGTCTTCAATTGCGCGGCACCTGATACCGGAAACATGGAGATCCTTACGACCTTTGGCACTGAGGAGCAGAAGATGACCTGGCTCAAGCCGCTCCTCGATGGTGAGATCAGATCATGCTTTGCCATGACCGAGCCCGAGGTCGCTTCCTCCGACGCACGTAACATCATGACCTCGATCCGTCGTGATGGCGACGAGTACGTCATCTCTGGCCGCAAATGGTGGATATCGGGGGCCGCATCGTCACGCTGCAAAATCGCCATCGTGATGGGAAAGACCGATCCGGATGGTCCGCCATATCAGCAGCAATCGATGGTGCTCGTGCCGCTCGACACCCCTGGAGTCGAAATCGTCCGATCGCTCCCAGTATTCGGTTATGACGATCGCGAGGGTCACTGCGAGATCATCTTCCACGACGTACGAGTACCGCGCTCGAATCTCCTCGGGGAGGAGGGGAGTGGCTTTGCCATCGCGCAGAGCAGGCTCGGGCCGGGACGCATTCATCACTGCATGCGCTCCATCGGGGTTGCAGAACGCGCGCTTGGGCTCATGTGTACCCGGGCGGTCTCTCGTACTGCTTTTGGGAAGACTCTGGCCGACCAGGGTGTCGTCCAGACCTGGATCGCTGATTCACGGATCGAGATCGACCAGGCACGGCTACTCACACTGCAAGCGGCCTACCTCATGGACACCGTGGGGAACAAAGGTGCTCGTATCGAGATCTCCTCGATCAAGGTTGTCGCACCGAACGTTGCACTTCGAGTGCTCGACCGGGCAATCCAGACCCATGGTGGTGGGGGCGTCTCGAACGACTTCCCTCTCGCTGCGATGTGGGCGGGCCAGCGAACGCTCCGGTTCGCCGACGGACCTGACGAAGTCCATCGGATGACCATCGCACGTCGTGAACTCGCGAAACACACCTCTTAGTTCGGACGGACTGGCCGCCGGCCATTGGCAAAGCCTCAAAGGATGTCGTCGTCATTCACCGAGTCGTCTCCATGTGAGGAGGTCCCATAAGCAAACGAAACCTTCCTACATGGTGCGGACGGTGCCCGGCGCTGCGGCGAGCCGATGTGCCGCATACCTCCAGGTGACACTCGGAGTCATTGTGCTCATCTATCCGTCGCGAAGGGGACCACGTCGTATCGGTTCTTGGTGGGGCGTGACCGTGAGGTTTGGCGACATCACCCGTGCAGTTGCCAATCATTGGTGACAGCCGCTTCTGGTGAGAAGCGGTGGGACCTGGTAGGTAGATCCAATGATGGACGAGGCCGTCGACGCGGCCCCTTGACAGCGGCGGCGTCAGCCCATTCAATGGAACGAGAGCAAAAGGGGGACCAATGGAATCGTCGGAAGATCAAGCGGTACTACGCAATCTCGCACAGCGAGTGAACATCGGAGACTCACTACGTCGGACCGCGCGTCGTACGCCGTTGAAAACCGCCCTGATCGAGGATGATCGTCGATTGAGCTACGAGGAGTTCAATCACTATGTCAATCGCTTGGCGAACGGACTGATCGACCTCGGCGCGGGCCTTGGAACCCCGATCGCACTCATGTCCAGGAATTCGATCGAGTTCCTCGTGACCTACTACGCGTGCGCGAAGATCGGTGCGATTTGTGTGCCAATCAATCTCTTGTGGCGCGAGGACGAAGTAGCGTATGTGCTCACACACGGGCAGGTCGAGATTGCCGTTGCCGAGGGAGTGTTCCTTGGCACCATTCTCAAGGCCGCCGGTTCTTCTCCGAAGTGCCGAATGGTACTTGCCATTGACGCGGTCGGTGAACTCGAACTCACCGATGAGGATCCCATGCTCCGATCGTTCACGCGTAGCTTGAGCGACCTGACTGCAGAACCGACCGTCTTGGTCCCAAATGATGCGCCTGTGAGCTACCTCTACACCTCCGGAACGACCTCAGCTCCGAAGGGCGTCGTCTCCTCACAGCTTGCGATCTATCTCGAATCAATGGGTACGGCGCTCGACATCTCACTGTCCGCCGATGACCGAATCGGTGCGCTCATGCCGATGTTCCATACTGCGCAGCTCAATGGTGTCTGCACCTCGGCGATTATCGTCGGGGCAACGATCGACATTATGAAGGGATTCAACCCAGCACTTTTGCTGTCGCACGTCCAGGCCGAGCGCCTCACGCTCTTCTTCGGCCTCCCCATGATGTTTCGTGCGCTCTTGGAGCACGAGGCCTTTGCTCGGACCGAGCTTTCCTCCCTCCGCCTGTGCGTCTACGCAATGGCGCCCATGCCCGCGACGCTACTTCGTCGGTGCATCTCCGAATTCGATTGCGACTTCGCGCTCCTGTTCGGCCAGACGGAGATGGCACCGGTCTCCACCATCTTCCGACCCGAGCACCAACTGAGTCATCTCGCCGCCGTTGGGACGCCGGGCGTCAATACCGACGTCGCGATTCTGTCCGAAGACGGCAGAGAGCTCCCGCCTGGGGAAATCGGAGAGATCTGCTATCGTTCGCCACAGCTCTTGTCGGAATATCTCCGCAATGAGGCTGCGACCGACGAAGTCTTTCGATTCGGGTGGTTCCATTCCGGAGATGTAGGGCGGCTCGGTGACGATGGGATGCTGTGGTTCGAGGATCGTTTCAAGGACGTGATCAAGACCGGCGGCGAAAACGTAGCGTCGATTGAGGTGGAGCGTGCGATCTACCAAGCAG